>CANMXH010000075.1 GCA_947501315.1 Caulobacteraceae bacterium
AGTTTGCGGCCCTGCATGGCCAGAATCCGGGTGTCCTCGCCGAACATCTGGACGGCGCGGGCCGGGTCGGTGAACAGGGTCACGGTGTTGCGGCCGTCGTTGAGGACGACGCCGCGCAGGATCAGCTGCTCGCCGGGGCGCAGGACTTTCGCGCCGTCATCGCCGGGGGTGCCGCCGGGGCTGTCGGGCTCGGGCACGGCATAGAGGTCGGCCTCGAGCATGATCCGCTCGAAGGCGCCCATCTGCGTCGGGTCGGCCAGGCCGGTGTAGAGCAGCTCCTCCAGCGGGTTCATCGGATTGTCGGTGAAGGTGATGGGGGTGGCGTCGGTCATGGGGCGGGCTCGGAATCGAAGGGTCGGTCACATGAAGCGAGCGGGGGGGCGGCGTCAATCGGGGGTGGGCGCAAACCGTGGGCGGGCCGACCTCACCGCCCCTACTTTCGTCATCCTCCGGCGAGCCCTCGGGTCCGAGCTTCGCTCGGCCCAAGGACAGGCTCCGCGAGACTGGGGGACCCCTCGTCATCCTTCGGCCGAGCGAAGCTCGGACCGGGGGAGGCGCCGAAGGCGATCTGTTCAGGCAGGCTGCGTCGAGCAGCGCGCTCCCGGCAGGTTCGCGCTCTCGCGCGCCGCTGGGTCCCCCGGTCTGCGCGGCTTCGCCGCGCGCCGGAGGATGACGAAAGCAGAGAGGTAGCCGCGATCAATCGTCATCCATCTTCAGGGCCGCGATGAACGCTTCCTGCGGGATCTCGACCTTGCCGAACTGGCGCATGCGTTTCTTGCCGGCCTTCTGCTTCTCGAGCAGCTTCTTCTTGCGGGTGGCGTCGCCGCCGTAGCATTTGCTCGTCACGTCCTTGCGCAGGGCGCGGACGGTTTCGCGGGCGATGATCTTGCCGCCGATGGCCGCCTGGATCGGGATGACGAACAGATGGGGCGGGATCAGCTCCTTCATCTTCTCGACCATGGAGCGGCCGCGCATCTCGGCCCGGCCTCGGTGGACCAGCATGGACAGGGCGTCGACCGGCTCGGCATTGACGAGGATGTTCATCTTCACAAGGTCGCCGACCTTGTACTCGCTGAGCTCATAGTCGAACGAGGCATAGCCCTTGGAGATGGATTTGAGGCGGTCGTAGAAGTCGAAGACGACCTCGTTCAGCGGCAGCTCATAGACCACCAGGGCGCGGGAGCCGACGTAGGACAGCTCGACCTGGGAGCCGCGGCGGTCCTGGCACAGCTTGATGACGCCGCCGAGGTATTCGTCGGGGGTCAGGATGGTGGCCTTGATCCAGGGCTCGCTGATTTCCAGGATCTGCATGACGTCGGGCAGGTCGGCGGGGTTGTGCAGCTCGATCTCGGAGCCGTCGCGCAGGCCGATCTTGTAGACCACCGAGGGGGCGGTCGCGATCAGGTCGAGGTTGAACTCGCGGGACAGGCGCTCCTGGATGATCTCGAGGTGCAGCAGGCCGAGGAAGCCGCAGCGGAAGCCGAAGCCGAGGGCGGCGCTGGATTCCATCTCGAAGGTGAAGCTGGCGTCGTTCAGCCGCAGGCGGCCGATGGCGGCGCGCAGGTCCTCGAAATCGGCGGCATCGACCGGGAAGAGGCCGCAGAAGACCACCGACTGGACGTCCTTGAAGCCCTTGAGCGGTTCGGCGGTGGGCTTTTTCTCGTCGGTGATGGTGTCGCCGACGGCGGCGTGGGCGACCTCCTTGATCTGGGCGGTGATGAAGCCGACCTCGCCGGGGCCCAGTTCGTCGACCGGGGTGTTCTTGGGCAGGAAGACGCCGACCCGGTCGATCAGATGGGTCGAGCCGTTCTGCATCATCTTGACGCGCTGGCCGGTCTTCAGCTTGCCGTCGAAGACCCGGACGAGGACGACGACGCCAAGGTAGGGGTCGTACCAGGCGTCGACCAGCAGGGCCTTGAGCGGGGCATCGGGGTCGCCCTTGGGGGCCGGCAGGCGGGTGACGATGGCCTCGAGCACATCCTCGATGCCGAGGCCGGACTTGGCACTGCACAGGACGGCGTCGGAGGCGTCCAGGCCGATGACGTCCTCGATCTGCTGGCGCACCCGGTCAGGCTCGGCGGCGGGCAGGTCGATCTTGTTCAGGACCGGGACGATCTCGTGGTTGTTGTCGATGGCCTGATAGACATTGGCCAGGGTCTGGGCCTCGACGCCCTGGGAGGCATCGACCACCAGCAGGCTGCCCTCGCAGGCGGCGAGGGAGCGCGAGACCTCATAGGCGAAGTCGACGTGGCCCGGCGTGTCCATCAGGTTCAGGACGTAGTCGAGCCCGTCCTTGGCCCGGTAGTTCAGGCGCACCGTCTGCGCCTTGATGGTAATGCCCCGCTCCTTCTCGATATCCATGGAATCGAGAACCTGCGCCGACATCTCGCGCGCGGTCAGCCCGCCGGTGAACTGGATCAGCCGGTCGGACAGGGTGGATTTGCCGTGGTCAATGTGGGCCACCACACTGAAGTTTCTGATGCGGTCGATCGGAGGGGTCGTCATGGCCGCGCCGGTAGCACGGCAGGGCCGGATCGCCAACGCGCGCGCCGCTCCCGAAGCATTTCGCGGCCCGGCCGAAGCAGATTACTTCGTCGTAAGGGCGGCTTTCGCGTTTGAGAAGCCGCCGCGAAACCGCTATTCAACAGCTGATGACAGGGGTGCCCGGGACGGGCGACCCGGACACGAGACGCGCGGCTCCCCCTCCGCGGCGTCCATGAGGACCCGACGTGGCAAATATTGTGCGGAACAGTCTGGCCGGTGCGGCCATGGTGGCCATGGGCCTGACCCTGGCGGCTTGCGGCGGCGACGAAGCCGGCAAGAAGGACGCCGCGGCGGCGCAGCGCGCGGGCCAGACGGTCACCGCCGCAACCGCCGTCCTGATCAACCAGCCACGCACTGTGACGGCGTCGGGCACGGTGTCCGCCTGGGAAGAGGTGCCGGTGGGTGCCGAGACCGGCGGCCTGACGGCTATCGCCGTCTATGTCGACGAGGGCACCTACGTCCGTCAGGGGCAGTTGCTGGTCAAGCTGAACGACGAGGTCCTTCAGGCCCAGCTGCGCCAGCAGCAGGCCGGGGTGGCCAGCGCCGAGGCCAATGCGGCGCGTGAGGACGCGGCCCTTGCCCGGGCCGAGGAACTTCGTGGACGCGGCTTCCTGAGCCAGGCCTCCCTCGATACGGCCACTGCCAACCAGCGCTCGGCACGGGCGCAGCTGTCCGCCGCCGAGGCCGCGCTCAGCGAGACCCGGACCCGGCTGAACCAGACCGGTATCCGGGCACCGGTGGCCGGGATGATCAGCAGCCGCAGCGTAACCCGGGGGCAGATCGTCCAGCCGGGCACCGAACTGTTCCGCATGGTGCGTGACGGGAGGCTGGAGCTGGACGCGGAGATTCCCGAGGCCGAACTGCGGCTGGTCCGTTCCGGTATGGCCGCGACCATCACCTCCGAACAGGCCGCAGGGGCAACCGGCAGCGTCCGGATCGTGACCCCCGAGGTCAATCCGCAGACCCGTCTGGGCATCGCGCGTATCTCACTGGCGCCGGGCAGCGGCCTGCGCCCCGGCATGTTCGCGCGCGCGACCATCGATCTGGGACCCCAGCCTGCCGTGGTTGTGCCGTCCGACGCCGTCATTTTCCGCGAGGGCAAGGCCGGGGTCTATACGATCGGAGCCCGCAATGCCGTGCGCTTCAACCCGATCACCACGGGGGTCCGGAACGGGACGCAGATTCAGGTCGTCAGCGGTCTGGAAGCCAACCAGCAGGTCGTGGTCCAGGGTGCCGGCTTCCTGGGTGAGGGCGATGTGGTGACGGTTGTACCGGCGAGGGCCGCCCCTGCGGCTGCGCCGGCCGGGGCTGCCGGCCAATGAATTTCAACAACATCTCCTCATGGTCGATCCGGAACCCGATTCCGGTCGTGCTGCTGTTCGTGGTCCTGACGATCGCGGGCATCAGCAGCTATTTCAATCTGAGAACCAATAATTTCCCCGACGTCGACCTGCCGATCGTGGCGGTCACGGTGGTTCAGCCCGGCGCGGCTCCGACCGAGCTGGAAACCCAGGTGACGCGGCTGGTGGAGGACTCCCTCGCCGGCCTCGGGCGGGTGAGGAAGATCAGCTCCACCGTGACGGACAGCGCCTCGACCACCCTGGTCGAGTTCGAGCTGGGGGTGGATCTGGAGAAGGCCACCAATGACGTGCGCAACGCCGTCGCTGCCGTGCGCCAGGACCTGCCCGCCGATGTCCAGGAACCCGTCGTTCAGAGGATCGAATTCACCGGTCAGGCCATTCTGAACTATGTGGTGCGCGCACCCGGCATGAGTCCTGAGGAACTGAGCTGGTTCGTCGACAATACGGTCTCCAAACGCCTGCTGCTGGTGAAGGGCGTCAGCCAGATCAATCGCGACGGCGGCGTCAGCCGGGAGATCCGCATCAAGCTGGACCCCGGCAAGCTGGCCGCCCAGGGCGTGACGGCCGCAGCCGTGTCGCAACAGCTGCGCGCCTCCAATGCCAACCTCCCCGGCGGCCGCGGCGAGATCGGTGGCGAGGAACAGGCCATCCGCACCGTCGGCTCGGCCCTGACGGTCGAGGCCCTGGCCGATACCCTGATCCCGGTCAACGGACGGGCGGTCCGGCTGGGTGATCTGGGTGAGGTCGTGGACGAATGGTCCGAGCAGCGCGGCCGGGCCCGGTTCAACGGTCAGGAGGTCGTCGGGTTCGGCGTGGTACGCTCCATCGGTTCGTCCGAGGTCGACGTCTATCACCAGTCCATCGCGGCGATCGAGGCGCTGGACGCCGAGCGCGCCGACGTCACCTTCGAGAAGGTTTCGGACATCACCTCCGATGTGATCAATAATTTCCACGCCTCGGTCGAGGCCCTGCTGCTGGGCGCGCTGCTGGCCATCGCCGTGGTGTTCATCTTCCTGCGGGACTGGCGCGCGACCTTCATCACGGCCGTCGCCATGCCGCTGTCCCTGATCCCGACCTTCTGGATCATGGACCTGACCAACCAGTCGCTGAATGTCGTGACCCTGCTGGCCCTGTCGCTGACGGTCGGCATTCTGGTGGATGACGCCATCGTCGAGATCGAGAACATCGTCCGCCACATCCGCGACGGCAAGGCCCCCTACCCTGCCGCCATGGAGGCTGCGGATGAGATCGGCCTGGCCGTGATCGCCACCACCGCCACCCTGGTCGCCGTGTTCGCCCCGACGGGCTTCATGCCCGGCGTGGTCGGTCAGTTCTTCAAATCCTTCGCCATCGCCACCTGTGTGAGCGTCGGCTTCTCCCTCGTCGTCGCCCGAACGATCACGCCCCTGATGGGGGCCTATCTGCTCAAACGCGACCAGGGCAAGGAACACCCCGATCCCAAATGGATGAAGCCCTTCCTCGCCGCCCTGAGCTGGTGCCTGTCCTCATCGACGGACCCGCGGCTGGTCGCCGACCGGGCTGCGGGTCGCGGTGGCTGGTTCCGGCGGCGGGTCATTTTTCGGCTCAGGGACCACCGGCTGTGGGTCATGGGTATGGGTCTGGCCTTCTTCATCGGCTCCCTGGTGCTGGCGTCCAAACTGCCCGGTGAGTTCATTCCGGCGGAGGACATCTCGCGCTCCAATGCGACGGTCGAACTGGCACCGGGGACCACGCTGGAGCAGACCGACGAGGCTGTTCGTCAGGTGACGGAGATCCTTCGGGCGCGGCCCGAGGTCGCCTCGGTCTTCTCGTCCATCGGCTCGGCTACGGTCAGCTTCGGCCCCGGCGGCGGCGGCGGGGCGGCAGAGGTCCGCCGGGCGAACCTGACCATCAATCTGGTCAACCGGTGGGAGCGCAGGCTCAGCCAGCAACAGTTCGAACAGGAAATCGGTCGTGAGCTGAAATCGATCCCCGGGGCCCGGATCCAGTTTGGAGCCGGCGGCAGCGGCGGCGGCATTATGAGTATTGCCCTGGTCAGCGATAATCCGCGCCAGCTGGAAGACGCGGCGGCCCGGGTGGAGCGCGAGATGCGCGCCTTGCCGGAACTGGCCAATGTGTCCTCGTCATCCGCCCTGGTCAGGCCGGAAATCCTGATCCGACCGAAACCGGATGTCGCGGCGCTCCAGGGTGTGTCGGCGGGGGCGATCAGCCAGGCCGCCCGGGTCGCCACCCTGGGCGATGCTGACCAGCTGCTGCCCAAATTCAACCTCGGTGACCGCCAGATCCCGATCCGGGTGATGCTGGCCGAGGAGGCTCGCAGCCAGCTGGGCGTGATCGAGAATCTGCAGGTGCCGACGGCGTCCGGCGGAACCGTTCCGCTGTCAGCGGTGGCGGATATCAGCTTTGGGGCGGGACCCAACCAGATCGAACGGCTGGACCGCCGCCGTGTGGCCACCATTTCCGCCGAACTGGGCGGGGTGCCGCTCAGCGTCGCGACCGAAGCGGTCGATGCCCTGCCCTCAATGCAGAACCTGCCGGACGGCGTGGCACAGCAGCTGACCGGCGACGCCGAAAGCAATCAGGAACTGGCGACCGGCTTCGGCTTCGCCATCGTGACCGGCATCCTGCTGATGTATGTGGTGCTGGTGCTGCTGTTCGGCAGCTTCTTCCATCCGATCGTCATCCTCGCGGCCCTTCCGGTGTCGTTCGGCGGAGCCTTCCTGGCCCTGCTGATCACCGGCAAGTCACTGTCGATGCCGGCCCTGATCGGCATCATCATGCTGACCGGGATCGCGGCCAAGAACTCCATCCTGCTGGTCGACTATGCCATCATCGCCATGAGACAGGGCATGAACCGGCGCGATGCCCTGATGGACGCCGCCCACAAGCGGGCGCGGCCGATCATCATGACGACCATGGCCATGGGGCTGGGGATGCTGCCGATCGCTGCGGCGATCGGGGAAGGCACCGCCTTCCGTTCGCCCATGGCCGTGGCGGTGATCGGCGGGCTGATTACCTCGACCGGCCTGAGCCTGCTGTTCGTGCCGGTCGTGTTCAGCCTGGTTGACGGGGTCAAGACCCGGCTGGAGCGGCGGCTGGGCCGGATGTTCCGGGGCCAACGTGACGCCGACGGGCCCGTCTCTCAGCCGACGGAATAGTGGGCCCGGAGGCCGGATCGAGGGATCGACGAAGGGGGCGACGGCTGTGACGCCGCCGCCCCTTTTCCGTGGCCGGCACAGCCGCATGGCCTGAGGGCCGCGGCCGGAAGGCTCATCACAACGGGCACAACGAAGGCCACAACGGACATGACGGGACCGGAGCCGTGCCGGCGTCGATATCGTGCCGGGCTCTTTTGAGATCGGGGTGAACGCCGCATTGACCGGAGCCGAAGGGGGGCCGTCCGGACCTCCTCCTCACAGAACCCGCTGTGATCGTTGTGGCCTTCGTTGTGCCCGTTGTGATGCACCATCCGTAGAAGGGGACGGCGGGCCCCCTCAGGCGACGAAGGATGTGGTCGGTCACGGCGCCTGATCGCCGGTTGCGGGGCATCCGGGGGGACATTGCGCACCGCAAGCATGCCCAAAACAAAACCGGCCGGGGTTTCCCCCGGCCGGCTGGTTCGACCCGCCTTGCGGCGAGGCGGTCCTAGTATTTGAGGCGCAGGGTCGCGCCGTAGGTGCGCGGCTGGCCCAGGAAGGCGTCGTAGGTCTGGCTGTCCAGCGCCGGGTTGAAGAAGGTGCCGTTCGGCTGGACCGTCCCCTGGAACGCCGAGCCTTGCAGCGGGGCGTTGTAGGCGACCTGGATGTAGTCTTCGTCGGTCAGGTTCTGGACCCAGAACTCGGCCGTCCAACGCTCGTCCTCGGCACCCAGGTGGATGCGGCCGTTCAAGGTCGTGAAGGCTTCCTGCATCTTGTAGGGCAGCAGGTCCGAGCCGGTGTTGTAGTCGTCCATGTATTTGGCCGCGACGCTGAAGCCCGCGCGGAGACCGTTGCCGACGTTGCGATCGAAGTTGATCGAGCCGGTGGCCGACCATTCCGGTGCGAACGAGGCACGGGCACCCGGCAGCAGCGAAAGCTGTCCGAAGTTGCCCGGGTTGGACAGGTCAGCCGCGGTGAAGGCGCCGTACTGGGCGTCGGTGTAGGTCACGCCGCCCTGGAAGCTCAGGCCCTCGACCGGGGTGAACCAGACCATGTCGGCATCGACGCCGCGCGAGGTCAGCTCGGGGATCGACTCCACCACGAAGGCGGTGCCGAGGAAGGTGTTGAGCTGGAAGTCCTCGAACGTCTGGTCGAAATAGGTGGCGTTCAGCAGCAGGGTGCGATCCGCCAGCGTCATCTTCACGCCGGCTTCGTAGCTGTCGACCACTTCCGACGGGAAGAGCAGCGAGGCATTGGGCGTGATGCCCGTCTGCACGCGGTCCAGGTTGTAGCCGAAGCTCTTGTAGCCGCGGGCATACGACACATAGGTCAGGATCGAGGGGTTCAGGCGGAAGGCAGCCTTGACCGTGCCGCTCAGCTCACCGTCGTCGAAGCTCTCGGAGACGCCGCGGTTGTTGAAGGCCGAGTTCGACCAGGGCAGGCAGAAGCGGCCCAGCAGCGAGGAGGTCGAAGCACCGAGGACAGCACCGATGGCGGCCGAGTTGCCGAGGGCAGCCGAGCAGGCACCGCCGTTGCCGTTCACGTTGCGCTGCAGACCCTGCAGCTTCTTCTCATCCATGGTGTAGCGAAGGCCCAGGGTGATGTCGAACTGCTCGGTGACGTGCCAGGTGTTGTTGGTGAACAGCGCGTAGGAGGTCGAGTCCTGATCGTAGACGTCCTCATAGCCTTGGCCGACCGTGAAGCCGGCACCGCCGCCGCCGGCAGCGCCGCCGGAACCGAGGCACTGAAGGAAGCCGAGCGTCGCCGGGGCGAGACCCGAGATCTGGCCGGGGCGGGTGTAGCAGCCGATGGTGTTCGGGCTGATCGGCAGGGCCGGGTTGGCGGCGTTCAGGCTGGCGCTCAGCAGTAACGACAGGAAGGGCGTGTAGTCGGCACCGAAATACCAGCTGTCCGAGCGGCCGACCTCTTCCGAGGTGGCGAAAAAGCCGACCAGCCAGTCGAAGCTGTCGTTGGAGCCGGCCAGGCGGATTTCCTGGGTCAGGTTGTCGACCGTGAAGCCATAGTCGCCGTCGTTGAGGCGATAGGCGATGTCGGCACCGGTGTAGTCGACGTCCTGGCCGAGGGTGGACTCCCACTCACGCCATGAGGTGACCGAGGTCAGGGAGCCGTTGATGGCCGGAATGTCGATGGTGGTCTCGAGCGAGACGCCGCGATCGGTGACTTCCTGGTAGGACGAGCGGTTGGCATAGCCGGTGCGCAGGAAGGGCAGCGGGCCGTTGCCGGCGGCCGGCGGACGCTGGCCCGTGCCGGTCGAGAGACCGTCGATGAAGGGATAGGTGTTGGCGGTCCGGATCTGCGTGCCGACGCAGCAGTATTCGTCCCGGCGCGAGAAGTCGCCGATCAGGCGGAAGGAGACGTTGTCGCTGGGCAGCCACAGCAGCTGGCCACGAACGGTGCCGAAGTCCTGGTTGTTGTCGTCAACCTCGGGACGCGGGCCGTCACCGGTGTCGATGGTCATGAAGCCGTCACGGACGCGGCGGCTGGCGTACAGGCGGAAGGCCAGGGTGTCGCTGATCGGGCCGGTGACCGAACCCGAAGCGCCCATGGCACCGTAGTTGCCGACGTTCAGTTCGGCGTTGAACTCCGGCGTGAACGACGGGGCCTCGGTGATGATGTTGATGACGCCGGCCGAGGTGTTCTTGCCGAACAGCGTGCCCTGCGGGCCCTTCAGGACCTCGATGCGGCTCATTTCGCCCAGGTCGCCGAAGCCGACCGAGTTGCGCGAGCGGTAGACGCCGTCGATGACCACGCCGACCGAGCTTTCCAGGCCGGGGTTGTCACCGACCGTACCGACGCCGCGGATGCGGGCGGTGGTCGAGGCTTCCGACGAGGTCGAGGTGACCGTCATGCCCGGCGTCAGGATCTGCAGGTCCTTGATGTCGCGGACGCCGGCGTCCTGCAGCGTCTCGGCCGACAGGCTGGTGACCACGATCGGCACGTCCTGAAGGTTCTGCTCACGCTTCTGGGCGGTGACGATGATGTCGTCGATGGTCTGCGGGCTGCCCTGGCCGGCATCCTGGGCGGACGCGGCACCGGCGAAGCCGAAGGCGCAGGCCCCGACAACAGCGGCGGAGACGGTAGTGCGAAGAAGGTTGGTAAGGCGCATTGTAGCTCCCCGACATGGGCCCGGTTCCGTGTTTGACGGCAACCGTGGCGGTTCCTGATCCCTGAGCCGCGCCCTTCTGTGGAACGCGGTAAGTCCAGCCTTTTCGGTAATCGAAGGCGGACTCAGCGACAAGCTTCCGTGGCCCCCCGCGCCACTATTCCGCCACGGCGGATGCCGCAGTGTGACGCAAAAGCGACAAAAACCTATGACGTCAGGTCAATATTCGCCTGACCGGTGTGGGGCCCTGTGCCCG
>CANMXH010000076.1 GCA_947501315.1 Caulobacteraceae bacterium
CACCTTGTCGGGGGTGACGCCGAATTTCTCGAACACGGCCTCCTCGGCGAGGCGGCGCTCCTTCATCGGGTCCCACATGACGACCGAGGGGCCGATCAGCTGCATCAGGTCCTTGTCGGAGGAGACGATGACCGCCTCGCCGCCGGCGTCGCGGGCGCGGCAGGCATAGGTGGCGATCAGGTCGTCGGCCTCCCAGCCGGCCAGTTCGATGCCATGGATCCCGAAGGCGGCCGTGGCCTCGCGCACCAGCGGGAATTGCGGGATCAGATCCTCGGGCGTGGCCGAGCGGTTGGCCTTGTAGAGGTCGTACATCTCATTGCGGAAGGTCTTGTCCGAATGGTCGAAGACGGCGACCAGATGGGTCGGGCCGTCCTCGCCCTTCATGTCGCGGATGAGCTTCCACAGCATGTTGCAATAGCCCTGGACGGCCCCGACGGGCAGGCCGTCGGACTTGCGCGTCAGGGGCGGCAGGGCGTGGTAGGCGCGGAAGATATAGGCCGAGGCGTCGATCATCCACAGCCGGACGGGGGTGCCGTCGTGCGGGGTCTCGGGGGCGGGTGAGTCGGGCGCAGCGTCGGTCATGCGGCAACATAGGCGGGCGCGCCGCCCCCGTCACCGGCTGACCGCTATCCGCGCAGGCCGGTGATCGTCCGGCCGGGGGCGATGTCCTCGGCCGAGGTGATCAGGTGGACGAGGGCGGGGCGGCCGGCGCTGCGTGCGGCGGCGAGGGCGGCGGGGAAGTCGGCCGTGGTCTCGCAGCGGATGCCGAAGGCACCGAAGGCCTCGGCATATTTGACGAAGTCGGGGTTTACGAGGTCGGTGGCCATGACGCGGTCGGCTCCGGGATAGTGGCCTTCCTGGTGCATGCGGATGGTGCCGTAGGTGCCGTTGTCGACGACCACGACCACGACATGGATGCCGTACTGGACCGCCGTGGCGATCTCCTGACCGGTCATGAGGTAGTCGCCGTCGCCGGCGATGCAGATGACGTCGCGATCGGGGTGGACGGACTTGGCGGCGATGGCGGCGGGATAGCCATAGCCCATGGCGCCGGAGGTCGGGGCCAACTGGGTGTGCCGGGCGCGGTGGCGGTGGAAGCGGTGCAGCCAGGCGGCGAAATTGCCGGCCCCGTTGGTGAGGATGGCGTCGGCGGGCAGGGCCTCGGCCAGATGGCGGATGACCTCGCTCATATTGACCGCGCCGGTGACGCTGACGGGCTGGATGAAGGCGCGGTAGTCGGCGTGGGCGGTGGCGGCCTCGGCTGTCCAGTCGCGACCGGGGTCCATGTCTGACAGGGCGAGGGCGGCGAGCGAGCAGTCGGCGGCGGCGCCCATCAGGGTCGGCCAGACGCGGCCCAGTTCCTCGGGCCCGGGATGGATGTGGATCAGGACCTCGGCGGTCCGCGCCCGCGTCAGCAGGGTGTAGCCGAGGGTCGGATTCTCGCCCAGCCGCGCGCCGATGGTCAGGATCAGGTCGGCGTCCTTGACCCGCTGGACCAGTTTCGGGTTCGGCCCGAGGCCGAGGTCGCCGGCATAGTTGGGGCGGTCGTTGGAGATCAGGTCCTTGCGGCGGAAGGACAGGGCGACCGGCAGGCCGATGCGCTCGGCCCAGTCGCCGATGGCGGTGGTCGCCTCGTCGGTCCAGCCGGAACCGCCGAGCACCAGAAGCGGGCGTTCGGCCTTGGCCAGCCGTGCGCGGACCTGTTCGACGAAGGCGCGGTCCAGGGCGGCTTTCGCGGGGGTCACCGGCCGGATCGGGGTCGGGCCGCCGTCGGCGTGCAGGATATCCTCGGGCAGGGCGATGACCACGGGCCCCATCCGGCCCTGAAGCGCGGTGGCGAAGGCGCGCTCGACGACCTCGACGGTGCGTTCGGGGCTCTCGATCTCGGTGGCCCATTTGGCCAGGCCGCCGAAGACCTCGCGATAGTCGACCTCCTGGAAGGCACCGCGCCCGCGGTCGGTCAGGGCGATCTGGCCGACGAACAGGATCATCGGGGTGGAGTCCTGATGGGCCGTATGTACGCCGATGGAGGCATGGGTCGCGCCGGGGCCGCGGGTGACCATGCAGACACCGGGTTTGCCGGTCAGCTTGCCGTAAGCCTCCGCCATATTGGCGGCGCCGGCTTCGTGGCGGCAGGCGATGACCTGGATCCGGTCGCGCACATCGGCGAGGGCATCGAGGACGGCGAGATAGCTCTCGCCCGGGACGCAGAAGACGCGGTCGATGCCGTTCATGACGAGGGTGTCGACGATGCGGCGGGCGGCGGTGTTGGCGGGCTGGCTCATGAGGGAGCGATTAGCAGATCGGAGCGGGGCTTGGCCATGCGGGGGCTGTTGCGCCGGCTGCCCGACGAGCGCTGGTTCATCACAAAGGGCACGAAGGGGGCACGAAGAACACGAAGGGGTCCGGGGGAGCGGCAACCCTGTCGCCGCAAGCGTCGAGAGACGTGAGTGATCGAGGCCAGGGCCTCGATCGGGTTCGTGCGGCGAACGCCGCAACCTCGCCTCTTTCGCCGGGGAGACCGCGATTTCGATACGACTCAGGTCTCTTCGTGTCCTTCGTGCGCCCTTCGTGCCCTTTGTGTTGAACCAGCTTCAGATGAAGCGCCAGTCCCGGCGGGGATTTCGGCCCGACTAGTAGACCACGCCCGTCAGATAGAGCCCTGTGGACGGGGCCACCGGCCCGCAGGCGGCGCGGTCGCGGGCGGCGAGGGCGGCTGCGACGTCGTCGATGGTCCAGCGGCCCAGCCCGACCTCGGCGAGGGTGCCGGTCATGGAGCGGACCTGGCGGTGCAGGAAGCTGCGTGCCTCGAACACCAGATGCACTTCCTCGCCGACGCGCCGGACAGAGGCGACGTCGAGCGTCTTTTCCGGCGATTTCGACTGGCAGTTCACATCGCGGAAGGTGGTGAAGTCGTGCAGGCCGATGAGGGCCTGCGCCGCCGCATGCATGGCGTCGGCGTCCATGGATTTGCGCATGTGCCAGACCCGGCCGGCATCGAGGGCGGGCGGGCCGGGGCGGTTGAGGATGCGGTAGAGGTAGCGGCGGCCGGTCGCCGAGAAGCGGGCGTGCCAGTCGTCCTCGACGCCCTCGCAGTCCAGCACCGCGATCGCCTCGCCGACCAGATGGGCATTGAGGGCGTTCATCACCGTCTGTGCCGGCCAGGCCTTTTCCAGATCGAGGCTGATGACCTGACCGGTGGCGTGGACGCCGGTGTCGGTGCGGCCGGCGGCGGCGAGGCGCACGGTCTCGCCGCAGAAGGCGGTGATGGCGGCCTCGACGGAGCCCTGCACCGTCGGCTGGTCGGTCTGGGCCTGGAAGCCGTTGTAGGCCGAGCCGTCGTATTCGAGGGTGAGCCGATATCTCGGCATGTCGCGTCTCCCTACCGCTCGCCCCGCGTCCCCGCCTTCGCGGGGATGACGACGTCGCTGCTTGAGGGAGACAGCACCGTTCCGGCCGGCAGCGGGAAGCCGCGCAGCATTTCTTCGGCCGACTGGGCCGCCTTGCCCGCGCGCTGGACCCGGAGCAGGTCGACCGCACCCTCGCCGCAGGCGATGCGCAGGGAGCCGTCCAGAACCTGACCGGCCGAGCCCGAGCCGTCCGGCGCGACCCGCGACATCAGGACCTTGATCCGCACCGGCCCGTCCTCGCCCGCAACCTCGAACCAGGCGCCGGGGAAGGGCGACAGGCCGCGGATGTGGGCGTCGATGTCCGCCGCCGGGCGGGACCAGTCGATGCGGGCCTCGGCGGGGGTGATCTTCCGCGCATAGGTCGGCTCGCCGGACTGTTCCGTGCCCTCGACGCCGCCGCGCTCGATCGCGGCCAGGGCCCGGGGCCAGAGGGCGGCGCCGATGTGGGACATGCGCTCGCCGAGGCTGGCGGCGGTGTCGTCGGGGCGGATGTCGAGGATTTCCGACAGCAGGATCGCGCCCTCGTCGAGGCCCTCGGACATGCGCATGATCTGGACGCCGGTCTGGCGGTCGCCGGCCATGATGGCGCGCTGGATCGGGGCGGCGCCGCGCCAGCGGGGCAGCAGGGAGCCGTGCAGGTTGAAACAGCCGAGGCGGGGCGCGTCGAGCACCTCGGCCTTGAGGATCTGGCCATAGGCGACGACGCAGGCGGCATCGACCTCGAGGCCTTTGAACGTCTCGATGGCCTCGGGCGACTTCATCGAGGCGGGGGTGAAGACCGGCAGGCCCATGGTTTCTGCGAAGGCCTGGACCGGCGAGGGCGTCAGCTTCTGGCCCCGCCCGCGCGGCTTGGGCGGCTGGGACCAGACCCCCACGATCTCATGGCCCGAGGCGATGAGCTCGGCCAGGGACGGCACGGCGAATTCGGGGGTACCCATGAAGGCGAGGCGCATCCGCGCGCTTTGCCCTAAGCGCGGGGCGGGGACAAGGCGAGGGGGCGGGAGGGGGCAGCTTTCAGGCGGGGCGGCGATGACCGCGACCGACCCGGAGCGGACCGCCGGGTGCAGGCGATGTGACCTGCCCCTGAGTTTTCATCCAGCGACGACCTGGGTCCCGGCGCTTGTTTTGCATCTCAGCGCCGTGTGAGCGACAGGCCGGGCCGCGCCGCTTTCAAGCCGCCCAGCGGCTCGGCCTGTTGCGGTCAGGCTCGCAGCATGGGCCGCGGGGGTGAGGTAGCCGATCGACGCCTGCGGACGGCTGGTATTGTCGTCGGTCGCGCGCGCAGATTGCTCGCAGAGACGGGTTATCGCGGACCAGCCTGCCAGCGGCAGGGGGGGGCGAAATCTCCGGGCCGGCCTGACCGGGCACGGGGGCCATACCTGCAGACGCGTATCCACGATTGAGAACATGGGGATCAACCTGATCACCATCGTTTCCCGTTCCTGCTATTTCGGTCGCAAGGTCCACTTTCAGGGCGCGAGCTTCAGTCCGCTTCCGAGCCTGAACGGAAGTTCCAGACGTCCGCTGTCGGGGCAGACCTTCCAGGTGCCGACCCAAGCCGGGCTGGTTGAGTGTGTACATCTGGTCCAGGTCGACCTGCCCGCGTCCCGCCAGGTCAGGGAATTGTCGCTTGCCGCATGCCACCCCACGCTGCCACTGTACAGGCTAGGGTCGGCGAACAGCGTATCTGAGACCCCGCCCGGACCAGGGAGCTACGCAATGCCGGACGGTGCCAACACCCTTGCCGCGGACTTCGACGCCGACGCCGTGCCGCTGGAGGACATCGACGTCAGCGATGTCGAGCTTTGGCGCACTGATAGCCACTGGCCGCTCTTCGAGCGCCTGCGCCGCGAGGATCCGGTGCACTACTGCCGCCAGAGCTTCTTCGGGCCTTACTGGTCGATCACCCGCTATAACGACATCATGGCCGTGGACACCGACCACGAGGCCTTCTCGTCGGAAGCCGAACTGGGCGGCATCGCCATCCTCGATCCGGGTTCGGAATTGCGCCTGCCAAATTTCATTGCCATGGACCCGCCGAAGCACGACGCCCAGCGCAAGACCGTCAGCCCGATCTTCTCACCCTCAAGCCTGGCGCGCATGGAGCCCCTGATCCGCGAGCGGGCCGGGCGCATTCTGGACGAGTTGCCGATCGGCGAGACTTTCGACTGGGTCGACCGCGTCTCGATCGAACTGACCACCCAGATGCTCGCTACGCTGTTCGACTTTCCCTTTGAGGACCGTCGGAAGCTGACCTACTGGTCGGACGTCGCCACCGCCATCCCCGGGCCCGGCTCCCTGGTTGAGACCGAAGACGCCAAGCTGGCGGTGCTGATGGAGTGCCTGGCCGCCTTCACGCAGCTTTGGAACGAGCGCGTAAACGCACCGCCACAAGGTGACCTGATCTCCATGCTGGCCCACGGCGAGGCCACCCGGAACATGAGTCCGATGGAATACCTCGGCAACGTCGGGCTGTTGATCGTCGGAGGCAATGACACCACGCGCAATACTATCACGGGCAGCGTCCTTGCCTTGAACCAGAACCCGGACCAGTACGCCAAGCTGCGCGCCAACCCTGAACTGATACCGTCGATGGTGTCTGAAACGGTACGGTGGCAGACACCGCTGGCGCATATGCGCCGCACCGCCACCCGTGACGTGGAGGTCGGCGGCAAGACCATCAGGAAGGGCGACAAGGTGATCATGTGGTACGTCTCGGGCAACCGCGACGATGCGGTGATCGAGAACCCGAACGCCTATATCATCGATCGCGAGCGCCCGCGTCAGCACCTATCGTTCGGCTTCGGCATCCACCGCTGCGTCGGCAACCGCCTCGCCGAGATGCAACTCCGCGTGGTATGGGAGGAGATATTGAAGCGCTTCCCGGTCATCGAAGTAATGGGCGAGCCCGAGCGCGTGGCTTCGCCGTTCGTCAAGGGCTACCACAGTCTGCCGGTTCGCATTCCAGCCTGAAATCGGATCGCCAGGTCCCCGGGAGCTGGCGATCCCATGCGCCCGCCCTTCGCTTGCCTCCAAGGCTGATGGGAAGGCGAAACCTTCCAATACGGGCAGCGCGGTGTCCCCTTCCGGGCGCTTGGCTAACTTCCGCTAACCACCCGTAGCGGACATGAAGAGAGTCCACTGATGGGCTCCCGCGGGGTCTACTCCCAGCGGGTGTAGACCCCGCCGCCCTCGTCCCATTCGCCGCCGGCGTCGAGGATGTCGTCGAAATCGAGCATCCGGTCCAGGATCACGCCGGCGATGACGCCGACGGCGGCGACGCCCAGCAGGACGGCGATACTGCCGATGCCGACCTTTTCATTGCGGGTCAGGCGGCGGCGACCCTGGGGGTCAATGATCCGGTCACGTCCGCGCTTCAAGCGTGTTGCGATTCTGGGCATCAGGCGGCCAACCTTGCATTCTTCTTCACCTTGGCCACGGCGCGTTCGCGCTTCAGCCGGGACAGGTGGTCGATGAACAGGACGCCCTCGAGGTGGTCCATCTCGTGCTGGATACAGACGGCATAGAGGCCCTCGGCCTCTTCCTCGACCGTCTCGCCGGCATAGTTCATGTAGCGCAGGCGGACCCGGGCGGGGCGTTCGACGCGGTCGAAATACTCCGGCACCGACAGGCAGCCTTCCTCATAGGTGAACAGCTCTTCGGAGGCCTGGATGATCTCCGGATTGACGTAGTAGCGCGGATTGCGGCGCGCGAGTTCCCATTTGGCCCGGTCCTCGTCCGACAGTTCGGCGGGGTCCTGATCGTCGGCGAGGCCGTCGCGATCATTGAGGTCCATGACGATGACCCGGCGGGTGTCGCCGATCTGGACGGCAGCCAGGCCGATGCCGGGGGCGTCGTACATGGTGTCGAGCATGTCATCCATCAGGCGACGCAGCTCATCGGTCACCGGCCCTTCGACGGGGGTGGAGATCTGCTTCAGCACCGCCAGGTCGGCGGCGTTGTCGATGGTGAGGATGCGACGGACGGCCATGCCCGCGAGGTAGGGGCGCAGCGGCCAAAGGTCAAGATTTCCCACCGTCGCAGTGGGTTATGCGGCGGGGTCCGGCAGGGGCCTCGGCTTGCGGTCCTGGTCGATGGCCACATAGGTGAAGATGCCCTCGGTGACCCGCACGGAGGCGGCCTGGGCATGGTCGCGCGGGCGTTTCCAGGCCTCGACATGGACGCGGATCGAGGTGCGGCCGGTCTTGAGGACGCGGGCGTAGATGGAGACCTCGTCGCCGACAGAGACGGGCTGGTGGAAGACCATGCCGTCGAGCGCAATGGTCACGCAGCGGCCCCGGGCCAGTTCGAAGGCGGGGGTGGCGCCGGCGAGGTCCATATGGGCCAGCAGCCAGCCGCCGAAGATGTCGCCCTCGGGGTTGGTGTCGGCCGGCATGGCGATGACGCGCCCGACGGGCTGGCCGGTTGGCACGGTCGGAAGGGCGTCGGTCACGCGCGGCTCCGGCAGGACAAGGGAAAATGGCGCACCCGAGAGGATTCGAACCTCTGACCCCTGCCTTCGGAGGGCAGTACTCTATCCAGCTGAGCTACGGGTGCGTCTGACGGCGAAACGCCGGACGAAGGGCCTTACAGCAGGAGCGCGCCGCCCTCAATCCCGAATGCGCCCTGCCGCGTGCCGGGGTCCGGGCCGGGCGGGTCGATTTGCAGGGTGCGGGCCGGCCCGTCCCGGTCTAGCCTGTCACCGCTTCGATGAGGGAGGTCCCGATGCGTGCCGTTCTGTTCAGCCTGATGATGCTTGTGGGAGCCTGGGCGACCGCGCCGGACGAGGCCAGGGCCGGCCCGCCCGACGTCGCGCCGGACAGTCTCAACGCCATCGCCGAATCCTATGTGATGCTGATCCTCGACATCGGCGAGCTCGAGCCGGGCTATGTGGACGCCTATTACGGCCCGGCCGAATGGCAGGTGGCGGCCCGGGCCGAGACCGAGACCCCGGCCCTGCTGATCCAGCGCGCCGGGGCCCTGACCGACCGGCTGGCCGACCTCGACCGCAACGGCGGCATGGCGGGCGCGAGCCCGGCCGAGGTCCAGCGGCGCAAATATCTGGCCGCCCATGTCTCGGCGGCGGCGGCGCGGCTGCGGATGATCTCGGGCGAGGTGATGAGTTTCGCCGATGAGGCCGAGGCCCTGTTCGGCATCCGGCCGGACCTGCCGCCGCTGGAGAGCTACGACCCGGTGCTGGCGGAGATCGACGCCCTGCTGCCGGGCGAAGGCTCGCTGACCGACCGGGTCATCGCCTTCCGGGCCGACTTTGTCATTCCGAAGGACCGGCTGCAGCCGGTGATGGACGCCGCCATCGCCGAGTGCCGCCGTCGCACCGCCGTCCATATCGAACTGCCGGCCCATGAGCGGTTCACCCTGAGCTTTGTCGGCGACAAGGTCTGGTCGGGCTACAACTATTATCTCGGGGACGCGGCCAGCCGGATCGAGATCAATTCCGACCTGCCGATCTATACTGAACGGGCCATCGATCTCGGCTGCCACGAAGGCTATCCGGGCCACCACGTCTACAACGCCCTGCTGGAACAGACCTTTGTGCGCGAGCGCGGCTGGGTGGAGATGAGCGTCTATCCGCTGTTCTCGCCCATGTCCTTTGTCGCCGAGGGCAGCGCCAACTACGGCATCGACCTGGCCTTTCCGGGCGATGAGGGGCTGGCCTATGAGCGGGATGTGCTGTTCCCGCTGGCGGGTCTCGACCCGTCCACGACCGGACGCAAGGCGCGGCTCGGGGCGCTGATGCGGCAGCTGGCGCGGGCGGAATACACGATCGCGGACGCCTATCTGGCCGGCCGGATCGACCGGGCCGAGGCGATCCGGCTGGTGATGCACTACAGCCTGTTCAGTGAGGCGCGGGCGACCCAGCGGGTGCGGTTCATCGACGTCAACCGCAGCTATGTCATCAACTACGGCCTCGGCCGCGATGTGGTCCAGGCCTGGGTCGAACGCCAGGGACCGGATCACTGGCAGGGGATGGAGACCCTGCTGGCGAGCCAGATCCTGCCGGTGGATCTGGTGGAGTAGGGCTTGGGGCTTGGGGCTTGGCGTATCCGTATTTGACAAACCTGCGCTGTCAGAACAGCGGAGTGGCCGAAACGACAACACAGTCGCCGACGAACGCGGCGCTGCCGCCAAGCGGATCGTTGTAGTTGATACGAATTTCGCCAGACATTCGGTCAATGACCACGTTCAGACGGCTTACGAGGTTGGGCTTCATGGAGCCGCGAATCTCCCGGTCGGTAATCACCACGTCTCGCAGATCGCGCCAGAAGTCCTGCCTGTCGCCCACGATCGTCGCAAACATACCTGATGGTGCCCGCACCCGAACGGCCTCGCCGTTGATTTCTACCGTGGCTCTAGCGACCTCCTGACGAGAAAGGTCAGCGATGCCGTCGCACTGCAGAGTCACGGGTACCTGTGCCTGCGCCAGTACCAGCAAGACCAAGAGGGCAATCACTTCTCAGGCTCCACTTCCGGCTTCGGCGCAGTCGCCACCTTCCGCACCTTGCACTCAAAGGCAAGCCCTGAGCCTCACTGCGCCAGCATGCCGCCGTCGATCTTGAACTCGGTGCCGGTGACGAATTTTGACTCGTCGGCGGCGAGGTAGAGGACGCAGTACGCCACGTCGTCCGGCTCGCCGATTCGCTTCATGGGGATGCCGCGGCTGAGGCGTTCGTGGGCCTTGGCCTCGTCGCCGCCGG
>CANMXH010000077.1 GCA_947501315.1 Caulobacteraceae bacterium
CAGGCGGCGTTCGAACTGGACGCCCTGGGTCAGGGTGGTCTCGAGGGCGGCGTTGACCATTTCCTTGTTGGCCATGACGGCCAGCGGGCTTTGCGCGGCGATCCTCGCGGCGATCTTGCAGACCTCGTCCAGCAGGGTGTCGTGCGGGACGACGCGGCTGGCGAGGCCGGACGCTAAAGCCTCGGCGGCGTCCATCATCCGGGCGGTCAGGACCATGTCCATGGCCTTGGACTTGCCGACCAGACGGGTCAGGCGCTGGGAGCCGCCGATGCCGGGGGCGACGCCGAGGTTGATCTCGGGCTGGCCGAACTTCGCCTTCTCGGAGGCGACAATGAAGTCGCACAGCATGGCCAGTTCGCAGCCGCCGCCCAGGGCGAAGCCGTTGACCGCGGCGATAATCGGCTTCCTGAACCGGGTGATGCGGTCGTGGCCGAGGGCGAAGAAATTGCCCGTGTACATCTGGGCATAGGTCTGGTCCGACATCTCCTTGATGTCGGCGCCGGCGGCGAAGGCCTTGTCGCCCGAGCCGGTCAGGATCAGGCAGCGGACGCTGTCATCGTGCTCGACCGCATCGAGGAAGTCCGACAGGTCCCTGAAAAGGGCCGAGTTGAGGGCATTCAGCGCCTCGGGCCGGTTCAGGGTCACCAGGGCATAGCCGTCGGCGTGGCGTTCGATCAGGAGGGTGGCGTAGGTGTCGGCCATGCGGTGCGCTCCGGGGGAGTGGTTAGTGGCGAGTGGCGAGTGGCGAGTGGCGAGTGATTAGTGGGTTCGGGAGTGCCCGGACAAGGCCTGAGGATGCTGCAGGACGGAAGGGTCCCCCCTCGCCACTCGCCACTCGCCACGCTCGTCACCGCTTCTGACAGACCGGGCACCAGAAGGTCGAGCGGCCGGCCTGGACGGTGCGCCGGATCACGCCGGTGCAGCCGTCCGCCAGGCACGGCCGGCCCTCGCGGCCATAGACGTCGAACCGGTGCTGGAAATAGCCCTGGCCGCCGTCGGCATTGGCGAAATCCTTGAGCGTCGAGCCGCCGGCGAGGATGGCCTCGCCCAGCACATCGCGGACCACGGCGGCGAGGGTTTCGAGGCGGGGCTTCGAGACCTTGCCCGCCGCGACCAGGGGCGAGATGCGGGCGCGGTAAAGGGCCTCGCAGACATAGATGTTGCCGAGACCGGCGACATGGCGCTGGTCCAGCAGACTGACCTTGATGGTCGGCTTCCGGCCCGCGAAGGCCTCGGCGAGATGGGCACCGGAGAAGCCGTTGCCGAGCGGCTCGGGGCCGAGGCCGGCGAACCAGGGGTGGGCCTCGACCGCGACGGTGGGGATCAGGCCCATGAAGCCGAAGCGGCGGGCGTCGGTGAAACCTAACCGGGTCGTGACGGCACCGCGCACGGCAACCAGGCTCATATGCTCATGCTTGCCCGCAATGGGTGCAGCCGCCTCGAACTCACCCAACTGCTCGCCGTCGAGGGTGAAGCGGCCGGTCATGCCGAGATGGCTGACCCAGGTCTCGCCGGTCGACAGGGGGAAAAGCAGGTATTTGGCGCGACGTTCAAGACGTTCGACAATCGCCCCCTCCAGCCGTTCGACGAACCGTTCGGGAAAGGGGAAGCGCAGGTCAGGCCGGTTCTGGCGCACCCGCGTCAGGCGCGCGCCGGTGAGCACCGGCTCAAGGCCACGGCGGACGGTTTCGACCTCGGGGAGTTCGGGCATGGGGGGAGATGTAGGGGCGTCAGGGGCGGGTGGCGAGGGGCAGGACATGATTGGGGGTTGGTGACTGGTGGATCGGGCACCGGGGGATGCCGGATCCGGCCGCGCTCGCCACTAACCACTAGCCACTCACCACTTTCTCGGCTTACCTCCGCGGCAACGAGGGAGAGGAACCCCATGACCGATACACCCGCGAGCGCGCCCGTCAGCGGCGTCAAACGGATCGAACTGACGGTGCGGGCCCTGGTGCTGGGCTGTCTGCTGGCCGTCGTGTTCACAGCCGCCAACACCTATCTGGGCCTGAAGGTCGGACTGACCTTCGCCTCGGCCATCCCGGCGGCGGTCATTTCCATGGCCATCCTGCGGATATTCAAGGACTCGACCATCTGGGAGAACATGACCGTGCAGACCGTCGCCTCGGTCGGCGGGGCCATGAGCTCGATCATCTTCGTCCTGCCCGGACTGGTGATGGTCGGCTGGTGGACGGGCTTTCCGTTCTGGGAGTCGGTGCTGATCTGCGTGTTCGGCGGCGTGCTGGGCGTGACCTTCTCCATCCCCCTGCGCCGTGCGCTGGTGGTCAACGGCGGCCTGCCCTATCCGGAAGGCGTCGCTGCCGCCGAGGTCCTGACCGTCGGCTCGCGCGGGGCTGAACAGACCGAGAGCGCGGTGCGCGAGAACGCCTCCGGCCTGTGGGTCGTGATCACCGGGGCTGTCGTCTCGGCCGGCTATGCCCTGCTGGTCGCGGGCCGGGTGTTTGCGGCCGAGGCGACCAAATTCATCAAACTGCCCGCATCACTGGGCGGTGGCGCGACCGGGATCGGCTTCAGCATGCAGTTCGCCCTGCTGGGTGCCGGCCATCTGATCGGCCTCAGTGTCGGCCTGGCCCAGCTGTTCGGCCTGATCCTGGCCTGGGCGATCGCCGTGCCGATCCTGACCAGCCCCGAGACGATCGCCTGGCTGACCGCCAACGGCATTCCCTCCATCGCCACCACCCTGGAGCCCGGGGCCGCGGCCGAGGAACTGGCCAGCACGGTCTGGCGCAGGGAAGTTCGCCTGATGGGGGCCGGCGTCATCGGCGTCGCCGCCATCTGGACCCTGATCAAACTGGCCGGCCCCCTGATCGGCGGCCTGTCCTCGGCGCTTGCCGCAAACCGTCGCCGTCAGGACGGCGGCGTGCTGGATCGCACCGAGCAGGACATCCCGATCAATATCGTGGCCGGCCTGTCGGTCGCCTGTCTGATCGGCATCGGCTTCATCCTCGCCTGGTTTGCCCAGGGCAATCCGACCCTGGCCGGTTCAACAGCCCTGCTGGTCGGCGGCGGCCTGATCTATGTAGTCCTCATCGGCTTCGCCGTGGCCGCGATCTGCGGCTATATGGCCGGGCTGATCGGCTCCTCGAACAGCCCGGTATCAGGGGTCGGGATCCTGGCGATCGTCATCGCCTCCCTGCTGATGCTGGGTGTGCTGCAACTGGCGGGCCTGCCCGCCGACCCGTCGGTGATCGCCTTTGCCCTGATCGTGACGGCGATCGTCTTCGCCGTGGCCGTCATCGCCAATGACAATCTGCAGGACCTGAAGACCGGCCAGCTGGTCCAGGCCACGCCCTGGCGGCAGCAGACGGCCCTGATCGTCGGCGTCATTGCCGGCGCCCTCGTCATTCCGCTGATCCTCAATCTGTTGAACAAGGCCTTCGGCTTCGAGGGTGGCCCTGTCGGGATTGCCGATGAGCCCCTGGCGGCCCCCCAGGCCACCCTGATCTCGGCCCTGGCCCGCGGCGTCATCGGCGGAGATCTGCGCTGGGACCTGATCGGCGTCGGTGCCGCCATCGGTGCGGTCATCATCGTGCTGGACGCAGGACTGAACGCCGCCACCAGGGGCCGGATGAAACTGCCGCCGCTGGCCGTCGGCATCGGCTTCTACCTGCCCGCCGCCGTGACCACCCTGCTGGTCGTCGGTGCCGTGTGCGGCTGGATCTATGACAAGGCGATCAAGACCACCCGGTTCGCCGACGTCGGCCGCCGCATGGGCGTGCTGCTGGCCTCGGGCCTGATCGTCGGCGAGAGCCTGTTCCTGGTCATGACGGCCGGGGTGATTGTCTCCACCAACAATGAGGCCCCCTTCGCCATGCTGCCCGAGGGCTCGACCTGGCCGGCCATGCTGTCGGGGATCGCGGTCTTCGCAGTGCTGACCCTGGCGCTCTACAGCTGGGTGCGCGGCCGGTCGGCCAAGGTCTAGAGCCATCTTCCGCTGAGCTGATCCTGCCGCTGCGCCTCCCGGCGAGGTGCGGCGGCAGGACAAGATTTCACAGGGGCAGGCGGGGAGTGGTCCGGGCCGAAGCCCAGGACACGCCCTTCCAGGCCCTGACCCGGGCCCGGGTCGCCACGCCGGGGGCGCTGACCATCACGCGGTACAGGACGGTAAAGACCAGTCCACTGATCGCCCAGGACAGCACGATGTCAGAAAGGAAATGGCCTCCGAAGGCCAGGCGGTTAAGCGAAAGCAGCAGGGCATAGAGAACGACCGGCGGGGCCAGAACCGGGCGCAGGCGGGCCGGGATCAGGACGGTGGCAGCCACCAGCCAGGCCGCGGACGAGGCCTCGCCGCTGACGAAGGAACAGTTGGACTGGCACCAGTCACTGATGCGCCAGACCGTCTGATAGGGGGCCTCGCCACCGAACATGTCCACCGCCACGGGCCGGGGCCGACCCCACCAGCTCTTGAACACGCCGTTAACGACGAGGCCGGGGCCTATGGCGAGGGCGGCAATCAGGAAGACCGAGCGGCGCGCGCCGGCGAGAGCCTTGAAGCCCTGGCGCGCGACCCGCCAGACCAGGCGCGCCAGCAGTCCCGTAAAGAGGAGTGCCAGAACCAGGTCGGAGCTTTTTCGAAATGCGATCAGCAGCGGATCCTGGCTCAGGGGGAAACCGGCTCCGGCCCGATAGAAGGCGTCGCTCGCCGCCAGGTCGATCGCCGGAAACGCCCAGAACAGTGCGCTGCAGGCGAGCACCGCCGCGAGACACAGCATGATCGGGTCGTGTGGACGGGGCAGGGTCGACACCAGCAGGCCAAGGCGGGAGGCACCGCGAACGATCCGCCTGTGCCGACCGCCCCGCCGGTTCGACGGGCGCGTGCCATCCCACCATCCACCCAGCCCGATCTCAGTCATGACGCCCCCGTCGCATACAGGGCAACTAGCCTGCCCGATTCATGCGTCAACCCCCCGACGCTTCTGCCGCGATCCTGTGTCGCTTCGTCGTCAAGATCACGACGATTGCTCCGGGGAAGGACGACAACGGACTGGAACCGGACAGGCCCGTCGGGCCGCCATCCCGACGCCCTTTTCCTGCGCGACAGGGATGCCGTTATTTGAGTGCGTGTTCGCGCTCTGGCGTTTCCGCCTGCGCACCTGTAAGAGGCGCGCGCTCCCCGCACCGTCGCCTGAACCCAGCCGCCGTCCCAAACTTTCGCCCGGGCCGGCCGCCTTGCACGTCTGATAGTCAAATGAATCTGCGCAACGTCGCCATCATCGCCCACGTCGACCACGGCAAGACCACGCTGGTGGACCAGCTTCTGGCCCAATCGGGCGTGTTCCGAGCCAATGAGGCCCAGTCCGAGCGGGCGATGGACTCCAATGACCAGGAAAAAGAGCGCGGCATCACCATCCTGGCCAAATGCACCTCGGTGCTGTGGCACGGTGAGACCGGCGATACCCGCATCAACATCATCGACACCCCGGGCCACGCCGACTTCGGCGGCGAGGTCGAGCGCATCCTGGGCATGGTGGACGGCTGCGTCCTGCTGGTCGACGCCGAGGAAGGCGTCATGCCCCAGACCAAATTCGTGCTGACCAAGGCGCTGAAGATGGGCCTCAAGCCGATCCTGTGCATCAACAAGGTCGACCGGCCCCACGCCGATCCCGACAAGGTCCACAACGCCGCCTTCGACCTGTTCGCCGCCATCGGCGCGACGGATGAGCAGCTGGACTTCCCGCACATCTATGCCTCGGGCCGCGCTGGCTGGGCGACGATGGACTTGAACCAGCCCAGCGACAATCTGAACGCCCTGTTCGAACTGATCGTCAAACATGTGCCGGAGCCCAAGGTCGTCGCCAACAAGGACAAGCCGTTCCAGATCCTGAATGTGCTGATCGAGAGCGATCCCTTCCTCGGCCGACTGCTGACCGGCCGCATCGAGAGCGGCAAGGCCGTTCCGGGCATGGCCCTCAAGGCCCTGTCGCGCGACGGGAAAGTCATCGAACAGGGCCGTATCACCAAGGTGCTGGCCTTCCGCGGCCTGAAGCGCCAGCCGGTTGACAGCGCCGAGGCCGGCGACATCGTCGCCATCGCCGGCATGTCCAAGGCCACTGTGGCCGACACCCTGTGTGCCCTCGAAGTCACCGAGGCCCTGCCCGCCCAGCCGATCGATCCGCCCACCATCTCCATGACTGTCTCGGTCAATGACAGCCCGCTGGCAGGCCGCGAGGGCGACAAGGTCCAGTCGCGCGTCATCCGCGACCGACTGCTCAAGGAAGCCGAGGCCAACGTCGCCATCCGCGTCACCGAGACCGGCGGCAAGGACGCCTTCGAGGTCGCCGGCCGCGGCGAACTTCAGCTGGGCGTGCTGATCGAGAACATGCGCCGCGAGGGTTTCGAACTGTCGATCTCGCGTCCGCGCGTGGTCTATCAGACCGGCGAGAACGGCGAGCGGCTGGAGCCGATCGAGGACGTCGTCATCGACGTCGACGACGAATACACCGGCGTGGTCATCGAAAAACTTTCGGCCCGCAAGGCCGAGCTGAAGGACATGGGCCCGTCAGGCGCCGGCAAGACCCGCCTGACGCTGAAGTCACCTTCGCGCTCGCTGATCGGCTATCAGGGCGAGTTCCTGACCGATACGCGCGGTTCGGGCGTGCTGAACCGGGTGTTCAGCCACTATGAGCCGCACAAGGGAGCCATCGAGGGCCGTCTGAAGGGGGTGCTGATCTCCAACTCCGACGGCGAGACCGCCGCCTTCGCCTTGTGGAACCTCGAGGACCGCGGCGTGATGTTCGTCGGCGGCGGCGAGAAGACCTATCAGGGGATGATCATCGGCGAGAACGCCCGCTGGGATGACCTCGACGTCAATCCGATGAAGGCCAAGCAGCTGAACAACATCCGCGCCGCCGGCAAGGACGAGGCTGTTCGCCTGACGCCGCCGCGCCGTCCCTCGCTGGAACAGGCCATCGCCTATATCGAGGAAGACGAACTGGTCGAGGTCACGCCCAAATCGATCCGCCTGCGCAAGGCCGTGCTGAACCCCTCGTTCCGCAAGAAACGCGTCCGCGAGGAGTAGGGACCCGCGCCCGGACAGGACAAGGGGCGGCTCCGCAAGGAGCCGCCCCTTTTTGTCTGGCCGTCCCGGTTCGGGTCAGGCGCGACGCCTGACCAGGCCTAGCAGGAACAACAGCAGGCAGGCCCCGAGGAAGGCGACGAGCAGGGTCACGAGGTTGAAGCCGCCGACCGGCTCGCCAAGCAGGTTTCCGGCGATCCAGCCGCCCAGCAAGGCACCGACGACGCCCACGATCAGGTTCGTGACGAGGCCGTGGCTGCGGCCCATCACCTTTTCAGCCAGCCAGCCGGCGGCGATGCCGATGATGATCCAGCCGATGATTCCCAAGCCCATGGTGTTTCTCCTGACATTCGGAGCACGTTCGCTCTGTGGCGGTAATGCGCCGGTGCGGCAACGGTTGCGCTTCCGGTCGCAAATCAGCGCTCACTGACAATCCCCCGTCACGGGAGCGCGGCATGGTGCTTGCCACTCACAGGGCGAGCCGTCCCGCTTCGGGACAGCCCGCCAACAAGGGGAAATGGGGCCATGGCCACCGATATCGACCTTCACCTGGGCCGTCGCCTGCGCCGTCGTCGGCGTCTTCTGGGCCTGACCCAGCAGCAACTGGCCACCCAGGTCGGGATCCGCTTCCAGCAGATCCAGAAATATGAGTGCGGGGCCAATCGCATCTCGGCCGCCCGGCTGTGGCAACTGGCCGAGGCGCTGGAGTCGCCGGTCAGCTATTTCTACGACGGTCTGGAAGAGGCCATCGAGCGCAAGGAGGCGGCCAGTCAGGGCGGCGAGATGTTTTCCCGCAAGGAAACGCTCGACCTGATCCAGGCCTACTACCAGCTGGGCGAGCGCCCGCGCCGGCGCCTGCTGGATCTGGCCAAGTCACTGCATGCCGAGGGCGATGCCGCCTGAAGGCAGTGGCGGGTGGCGAGTGGATAGTTGCGAGAGCGCCCGCGTGGTGGGGAAGATGGCGGGTCGCGGACTGGCCGATGACGGGTCCCGCTTGACTCGCCACCCGCCACTCGCCACTCGCCACTCCCATGACCGAATACGAACTGTTCGCCATCGACCTGGCCCGCGAGGCCGCCCGCGTGTCCCTGCCGTATTTCCGCGGTGCGTATGAGGAGACCGACAAGGGCAGCCCCGGTGCCTTCGATCCGGTGACCCAGGCCGATCGTGAGGCCGAGGCGGCGCTTCGTGCCCTGATCGCAACCCGATATCCCGATCACGGGGTGATCGGCGAGGAATATGGCGAGGACCGGGCGGAGGCCGACCATGTCTGGATCCTGGACCCCATCGACGGGACCCGGGCCTTCATCGCCGGCCTGCCGCTCTGGACCAATCTGATCGCCCTGCGCGCCGCAGGCCGATCGACCATCGGGGTGATCGGTCAGCCCTATCTGGATGAGATCTTCCTCGGCGGCCCGTCCGGTGCCTGCCTGCTCAAGGGCGGGACGGAGACGCCACTGGCCGTCCGGGCCTGCCCGCGCCTGACGGACGCCGTGATCGCCACCACCGACCCCGACCTGTTCACCGGTGCCGAACTGGGGGCCTGGAACCAGATGCGGGCCGCTGCCCGACTGGCCCGGCTGGGCTGCGACGCCTATGCCTATGCCATGCTGGCTGCGGGCCGTATCGACCTCGTGGCCGAGAGCGGACTCAAGGTCTGGGACTGGTCAGCCCTGGTCCCCGTGATCGAGGCGGCCGGCGGCGAGGTCACCAACTGGCGCGGCGACTCCCCGGACGGCAGCGGTCAGATCCTGGCCGTGGGCGACGTCGGGATCCGGGATCAGGCGCTGGTCACGCTGAGACGGGCCAGCCTCTGATCAGGCCGCTTCGGTCGGCCGGGACGGGTTGACCGGTTCGGACGGGGCAGGCGTCAACACAGGTGACAGGTCCTCGACCGGCGAGACATAGGCACCCATGGCGTCGAACTCCTCGAGGAAGACCCGGCGCATGTCGTCGGCTTCCATGATGACTTCGTGTTTGGCTCCGGCGACCTCGACATAGCGGCCCCGTCCGAGTCGTTTGGCGGCCCATTTGTTGGTCTGTTTCCAGACGCGATCGTCCTCGGCCGCCTGAACCACAGCGACCGGAATACAGACAGCCTTCAAGGCCTTGGGCTTGAGCGAGCGCTCGCCGGCGTCGAGGGCAAATGCCAGCCAGCCCCAGGTCGGCCCGCCGACGGCGAGATGCGGACAGGCGTAAAGCTGTTGCCGCCACTGTTCGTAGCGGCTCTCGTCCGAGGTCAGGGCGTCCTTCTCGAAGGTGTGGTCAAACGGATCATCGACATTGTCCAGCACATAGTCCCCGGCCTTGCCGTGACGCAGGTTCCAGCGGACAGCCAGTTTGACCGACCACATCGACCGCTTGCCGGTGCGGATGCGCAGCATGGGGCTGGACAGGATGGCACCGGCGAACCGGCTCTCGCCGCCCTGCAGCGTCATAAGGTTCAGCGTGCCGCCCATGGAATGGCCGACCATGACCCAGGGCTTGGGTGCGCGCGTCTCCCAGGTGTCGAGCAGACGGGCGTAGTCGTCGAGAAACTCCTCGACCGCCCGGGCATGACCTTTCAGTCGGTCGGGCAGCAGGCGGGCCGAAAGGCCCTGGCCGCGCCAGTCATGGGCGAGGACACACCAGCCACGGGCGAGGAAATTGCCGATGACTTCAAAATATTTCTCGATCGGCTCGGTACGACCGGGGCTGACGATTACGGTGCCGCGCGGCTTGTCCGCCACCAGGGTGGAGGGTGTCCAGAAGGCGGCGCGCAGGCGCAGGCCGCCGGCACCCCGGAACCATTCGCCCACGCCGCCGGGAGGCGCGGACGCTCCGGGTACCCCCATCAGGGGCGCGTTTGCGGCATAGGCGGCGGCTCGGTTCACTCTGGCTTCCTGAATTTCAAGGTCATGCGGTCACTCTCACCGATCGCAGTGTATTTCGAACGGTCGAAGGTCGGGTTCGGCGGCGAACCGCGCGGTGCTGTCAATCCCATGGGAGGCAAGGTTTCGACGCCGAAGGGATGATCCTTGGTATCCCTTTCATTCGCATTGATTTCCGAGGCGG
>CANMXH010000078.1 GCA_947501315.1 Caulobacteraceae bacterium
CCGGTCTATGTGGCGAGCCAGGCGGTTCTCGACAGGATCGCCGGGTTTCACCTCCATCGGGGTATTCTGGCCCTGGGCGAGAAGCCGCCGGTTCTGACCCTTGAGGCCTGTCTGCAAGGGGCGGGACGGGAGACCGTCGTCGTTGCGGCCTGCGGCATCGGCAACCATGATAACATGGGCGGGGTGTTCCGGAACGCGGCGGCGTTCGGGGCCGGGGCGGTCTTGCTGGATGCCCATTGCTGCGATCCCTTCTATCGCAAGGCCATACGGGTCTCGGTCGGGGCAGCGCTGCGGACACCGATGGTGACCGGGCTCGACCCGCTCGCAATGGTCGAGCAGCTGAAGGCGGCGGGATTCAGGATGCTGGCATTGACGCCCGGCGCCTCAGAGCCTCTGGACGCGATGCCACGGGGTGGAAAGGTCGCCATCCTGCTGGGTCCCGAGGGACCTGGGCTGTCGTCGGCGGTGCTCGACCGGTGCCAGCCGGTCGGGATTCCGATGTCAGGAGGCTTCGACTCGCTGAACGTTTCGGTCGCCTGCGGGATCGCCCTGCATCATTTCACCCGACGGGCGTGAAACGATCACGGAATCGCGATTAACGCTTTGTACACCTTGATGAACCGGAAAACCTGTGTCGCTGTATCTACGTCCGGGGGGAGTTCAATCATGTTCGGTGGCGTTTTCGTCGTCATTCTCCGCAATGCGCGTGTCGCGCTGGCGGTGGCTATCGTCGCTGTGGGCGTCAGCGCGGCCAGTGTCATCGGCTGGATAACCGCACCGGTCGCCTGACCGGGGGCGACCGCATCTCTCAGTCGGTTGGTCCGGCCTTGCCGACGGCCGTCGCGGCAGGCGCTCGCGACCGCCAGAGGATGCCGCAGGCGAGGGACAGAAGAACCGCGTCGCCCCAGACGTAGTAGGCTGTGACATAGGCCCACTGCTCGAGCTGGGAGAAGCGGACGAAGGCCAGATGGTTGGCCATCAGCAGGAACTGGAACGCGGTCGCCCAGATCGTCCATCGGCGGCGTGAGTATACTGTCAGGTAAAGCAGAAACAGCATCGTGGCTCCGTCGAGCCCGATGGCGACCCATGGCGGTGCACTGCCATCAAACGGGGCCAGGGTGGTTCCTGCCCAGGTCACAACGAGAATGGCCGCTGTCGCGCGTTCCCAGGGGCCGCCTCGCCAGACAGCAAGCGCCGCGGTGGCGATGAGCAAGGCCAGGGAAACCGCATAGATCGGCGACATGCCCCCTGAATCACCAACTCAGGAGACAAGCGCAAGTCCTGCGGGATGCGGGACCGGTCTGTCCGCCTTCTCCAGCCCGCCCATCCGGATCCCCCGATAGGCGGTGTTCCGCTTCACCTCGGCCAGCGCTTCGTGGAGCGCGACCATGGCACGTTGTGCCCCGATCTGGGCCGTGACGGCTTCGGCGAGGGCGTCAAAAGCCGCCTGGCCCACTGTGGCCGAAAGACCCGCCGCCCGACGACTGAGGGTCATTGACTGGGCCAGCCGCCCAAGCTGGTTGACGGCTTCATCCTGGCTGGTCTCGGCCTGAAAAAGGTCCGATGCCAGGCGCGCGACAATGGTCGCTGCTTGTTCGCTGCGTTTCATTTGCTGACTCTTTTGCTGGAGGCTGCGCGGCTCAGCTCCCGTAGCGGATGCCTTGCAGGGCGAAGGCGAACCGTTCCGCGCCAATAATGCTTGTCACGACCAGGGCCGCTATTGCTGCGATGGTTAGGACAAACACGATGCGCCCGAGGACCTCATGTCCGACTCCTGCGGCTCGAACCCCGAATCCAGCAGGGCCGCCCCGATGTGCAGAATCTCCCTGAAGGTGGCTTCCGGAGAGAGGAAGGCCGCCTGTTTGCGGGTGCCCCTCACCAGATGGTGCACCATCGTCTGTTTCACCGGCGTGTCCGCCAGTGACAGCAGCACAGTCTGAAGTTCCGCCCAGCTGATGCCCGGCAACTGCCCCTCGGTATTGGCCATGGATGTCCCCTTTCGCCGGGCCAGCAAAGCCTTTCGGTGCAGGGGAGGCGATTGGGACCTGTTCGGATACCGAGTCAGTCGGAACGGCCTGACCGGCAAGCAGGAGCAGGGCTGCGTCGACACGGCCCGCAGCCTTGAGCTTGCGCGCGGCGTTTTCACAGTGGCGGTCGACGGTCGAAGGCTTGATCCCCAGACGCCTCGCGATCTGCTTCGAGTTCATGTGGGCATGGACGAGGCGGAGGCATTGCCGCTCGCGGTCTGTCAGATGCTCTGAACGGCTTGGCATATGACGCACCCCGCAGTTTCCACCCGGAGTTAAACACAGGCGAAGCCAGACCGAAAAGGGCATTGCCGCTGACCGCCTTGATCAGCGGTTGCCCGGGGTGGCCGGGCGCGGGGAGAATCGAAGTCGCGATGGAGGCCTGACCGAGAATCGAACTCGGGTACACGGATTTGCAATCCGGCGCGTAACCACTCCGCCATCAGGCCTTGGGGCCGTTGAGAACGACCACGCCATCGCGAGGGGCGTTCGCTATCAGATCGGATTGTCCCCCGCAACGCACAGACCTATAAGCGCGCCAGATTTCCCGGGTGCCTTCGGGTGCTCACAGCCGCAGGATTGTTTTCCATGGATTTCGCCGCCGCCCGCAAGGTCATGGTCGACAGCCAGGTCCGCGTGAACGATGTGACCGATCGCGCCCTGCAGGCCGCCCTTCTGGGCGTGCCGCGCGAGCGGTTCCTGCCGTCGGATCGTGCCTGGTCCGCCTATGCGGAGATCGAGCCCGAGATCGCCGGCGAGCGCCGGCTGATGCTGGCGCGGGATCTGTCGAAGCTGCTGATGGCGCTCGAGGCGAGACCGGGCGAGCGGGCCCTGGGAATCGCCGCACCCTATGCCGCAGCCGTGTTGGCGCGGGTCGGTCTCGAGGCGACCGCCCAGGAATCGGACGGGACCGTGTTCGCGGTGGCCGGCGAGGTCCTGGCGGAAGAGGGGGTCCGGACCGTCACAGCCCCGCTCGGTGCGCCGGTGGACGGCGGCTATGACGTCATCATCTGTGAGGGCGCAGTGCCCGGGCGACCAGAGGCCTGGCTGGAAGCCCTGAACATCGGCGGACGGATGGCCGTCGTCGAACGGACGGGTGCGGTGGGCAAGGCTGTGCTCTATGTGAGGGGTGCCCAGGGGGTGTCGCGGCGCGAACTGTTCAATGCCGCCCCTCCCTTGTTGGCGGAACTCGCGGCAATCCCCACCTTCGTGCTGTAGACTTTTGAAGTTCGACGGACCGGTCCTGTCGGCGCGTGAAAAAAACTTAACTGGCGCGGGCGCAAGCCTTACCGCATCAGACCCATGAGACACTGAGTGCGCGCTTCCCCGCGCCAGGCAGGAACAGACATGCTGAAACGTACGCGCGCGCTCGCCTCGGTCGCCGTCATCGCCGTGATTGCCGGTATGGGTGCGCCCGCCTGGGCCGAGACGCTGAAAGATGCGCTGGCGCTGGCCTACCAGACCAATCCGTCCCTTCTGGCCCAGCGGGCGAGCCAGCGGTCCCTGGATGAATCCATCGTACAGGCCCGTTCGGGGCTGCGACCCCAGCTCGATGTCAGGGTCTCCGCCAGCTATACCCGGGATTACAGCGGCGCGCCGTTCAGCAACCCGGACAGCGACACCGGCGCAGCCAGCGTCAACCTGTCCCAGACCGTTTGGTCGGGTGGACGTATCGGGCACGGCATTTCGGCGGCTGAGGCCAACATCCTGTCCGGACGCGAGAACCTGCGCGACGTTGAACAGACCGTCCTGGCATCGGTGATCCGGGCCTATGCCGATGTCATCCGCGACGGTGAGATTCTCGCCATCCGCCAGTCGAACCTCTCCGTTCTTCAGCGCCAGCTGGAAGAAGCCTCGGCCCGGTTCGAGGTCGGCGAGATCACCCGCACCGACGTGGCCCAGTCCGAATCGCGCCTGGCCCAGTCCGAGGCCGATCTGGCCAATGCCCGCGCCCAGCTGTCTGTATCGCGCGCCGCCTATGCCGCAGTGGTCGGGCAGGCACCGGGCGAGCTGGCACCGATGCCGGCGCTTCCGGGTGTCCCGGCCGACTTCGACAACGCCCTCGATGTCGCGCTTTCGGACAATCCGGCCATCCTTTCTGCCGCTTACACCCAGCGCGCCGCTGAGGCCCAGGTGGCGGCCGCCAAGGCCGAATACATGCCGTCCGCGAGTTTGACGGCCTCCTACGGCGGAGGCACCTCTGACCTCGGCCAGCTCGGCGACATCGGTGACCAGACCCGTTTTCAGGCCGGCGCATCCCTGTCAGTGCCGCTGTTCACGGGCGGATTGAACCGTTCCCGCATCGCCCAGGCCGTGGAGCGCGCCAATGTGGCGCAGATCAACCTCGAGGGAGAGCGGCGCAACATCTTGCAGGCGGTCAGCTCGGCCTTTGCCCAGTCCATCTCGTCCCGCGCCACGCTTCAGGCCGGCGAGGAAGCCGTTCGGGCTGCGACCGTGGCTGCCGAGGGTGTGCGGCAGGAGGCCCAGGTCGGTCTGCGGACGACCCTCGATGTGCTGAACCAGGAGCTGGAGCTTCGTAACGCCCAGATCAATCTGGCGAGCGCCCGTCGCAATGAATACGTCGCGCAGGCCAGTCTGCTGGCCGCCATGGGTCGGCTCGAAGGGGCGGATCTGGATGCCGATCTGACGGCCTACGACCCGGCGGCCAACTATAACCGGGTGCGCAACCGTGGCGGCCTGCCGTGGGACGGGATCGTCGAAGCCATCGATCGTATCGCCTCGCCCGGCGTTATGCCCGCCAACAACGCCGAGGATGCGCCGATTGATGCACAGCTCAAACCGGAGGTCGTCCAGACCGCACCGCGCGGCTGACAGCCCTCCGATCGCCTCTCGCGCGACTGTCGGGGCCGGCTGTTAACCTGTGGCGCGAAAACGCCCGTTGATTCCAGCGGCCTGAGATGCGACGACATGGTCCGGGAGGGAGCTCCTCCCTCTTGTCTTAATTCGAATTGATCGTGCGTTCGCCGCGCGCCCCGGGGTTTCGATATGACCGACCAGACTGCCCAGGAACCGACGATGGAGGAAATCCTGGCGTCGATTCGCCGGATCATCTCCGAGGATGACGCCCCGGCGGCGGCGGCGCCGGATCCGGAACCCGAAACGGTTGTCGAGAACGCCCCGGTGGAGGAACCTCCGGCGGTCGAGGAGCCGGAACCCTCTGAAGAGGACATTCTGGAACTGACCGAGGCCTATGAGGCGCCTGTTGAAGAGAGCCTTGGCGACCTCGACATCCTGACGCCGGAACCGTTCCCCACTGCTTCGGTCCCTGAGACGGACTTTGTCGAAACGGCCGAGGCCTATGAGCCCGAGCCCGAGCCGGAAGCCGAGCCGATCGACGAGGGCCTTGTCGGTGTGAGTGCGGCGGCCAGTGCCGCATCTGCGTTTGCCGGTTTCGCCTCAACCATCCGGAAGCCTGATCCGATCGATTCATGGTCCGGCTCCGGTCCGACGGTCGATGAACTGGCGCGCGCCCTGCTTCGCCCGATGCTGAAGGAATGGCTGGACGCCAATCTGCCGGGCATCGTCGAGGCCCAGGTACGCAAGGAAGTCGAACGCATCGCCCGTAACGCCGGCTGACTTCACCCGCGACCCGATCAAGGCTAGATCATTCCGGGGCGGCTCCAGTCGGGGCCGCCCTTTCTCTTTGCCCGAAGACCCTCCCAATGCTCGACAAGACCTTCGACCCGACCGCCGCCGAACCCCGGCTCTATGCGAAATGGGAGGCGAGCGGTGTGTTTGCCCCCACGACCGACGGTGCTGCCGAGGCCTATTCGATCGTCATTCCGCCGCCCAATGTGACGGGTTCGCTGCACATCGGGCACGCGCTGAACAACACCCTGCAGGACATCCTCGCCCGCTATCACCGGATGAAGGGCAAGGCCGTGTTGTGGCTGCCGGGCACAGACCACGCCGGAATCGCGACGCAGATGGTGGTCGAGCGTCAGCTGGCCGCCGCCGGCCATGCCAGCCGCCGCGACATGGGCCGGGAGGCGTTCCTGGCCAAGGTCTGGGAGTGGAAGGCCGAGTCGGGCGGGACTATTGTCCAGCAGCTGCGCCGGCTGGGGGCCTCGTGCGACTGGAGTCGGGAACGGTTCACCCTCGATGAGGGGCTGAACGCCGCCGTGCGCAAGGTCTTCGTCCAGCTGCACAGGGACGGGCTGATCTATCGCGACAAGCGGCTGGTCAATTGGGACCCACATTTCCAGACGGCGATCTCGGACCTCGAGGTCGAGCAGCGCGAGATGGACGGCCACTACTGGCATTTCGCCTATCCGCTGGCGGACGGCGTCACCTATGAGCATCCGGTCGCCTTTGACGAAGACGGCAAGGCGACGGAGTGGGAGAAGCGTGACTACATCGTCGTGGCGACGACCCGGCCGGAGACGATGCTCGGTGATACCGGCGTGGCGGTGCATCCGGACGATGCGCGCTATGCGGGGCTGGTCGGGAAATTCGTGACCCTGCCGATCGTCGGGCGGCGCATTCCGATCGTCGCCGACGACTATGCCGATCCGGCCAAGGGCTCGGGGGCGGTGAAGATCACCCCGGCGCACGACTTCAATGACTTCCAGGTCGGCAAGCGGGCGGGGCTGGCGGCGCTCAACGTCATGGACGCCTTCGGCCGGATCACGGCCGCTGACACGGCCGATGTGCCGGCCGACTACGAGGGCATGGACCGGTTCGCGGCGCGCAAGGCCATTGTGGCCCGCGCCGAGGCTGAGGGCTGGCTCAAGGAGATCGAGAAGACCCGCCATGTGATCCCGCACGGCGACCGTTCGGGCGTGGTCATCGAGCCGTGGCTGACGGACCAGTGGTACGTCGACGCCCATACAATGGCCCAGCCGGCGATCCGGGCGGTGGAGCAGGGCGACACGGTCTTCGAGCCGAAGTCGTACGAGAAGATCTATTTCGAATGGCTGCGCAACATCGAGCCCTGGTGCATCTCGCGTCAGCTCTGGTGGGGTCATCGCATTCCGGCCTGGTATGACGCCGACGGCAACATCTATGTCGCCGAGAGTGAGGCCGAGGCGGTTGCGCAGGCCGGCGGCAAGCCGCTGACGCAGGACGAGGACGTGCTGGACACCTGGTTCAGCTCGGCCCTGTGGCCGTTCTCGACCATGGGCTGGCCGGAGAAGACCGAGGACCTGAAGCGTTTCTATCCGACCAGCGATCTGGTGACGGCGGCGGACATCATTTTCTTCTGGGTTGCCCGGATGATGATGATGGGACTTCACTTCATGGATGAGGTTCCGTTCAAGCGGGTCATCATCAATGGCCTGGTCCGCGACGAGAAGGGCCAGAAGATGAGCAAGTCGAAGGGGAATGTCATCGACCCCCTCGGCATCATCGACGAGCTGGGTGCCGACCCGCTGCGTTTCACCATGGCCATTCTGTCGGGTACACGCGACATCAAACTCTCCCGACAACGTATTGAGGGTTATCGGAATTTCGGCACAAAACTGTGGAACGCGGCGCGCTTCTCACAGATGAATGAGGCGATGCGGGTCGAGGGCTTTGACCCCGCGACCGTCGACCAGACCATCAACCGCTGGATCCGCGGCGAGCTGACCAAGGCCGAGCGCGGGGTCAGCGAGGCGATCGAGGGCGGGCGTTTCGACGATGCGGCCTCGGCCCTGTACCGCTTCGTCTGGAACGTCTTCTGCGACTGGTATCTGGAGCTGGCCAAGCCGGTGTTCATGGGCACTGACGAGGCCGCCAAGGCCGAGACCCGGGCGATGACGGCCTGGACGCTGGACCAGACCCTGAAGCTGATGCACCCGATCATGCCCTTCATCACCGAGGAGCTGTGGGACAAGCTGGCCGGCGAAGGCGCGGGGCGGAGCGAGGCGACCCTGATCGGGGCGGCCTGGCCGGAGCTGCCGGATGGCTTCATCGATCCTGGCACCGAGGGCGAGATCGGCTGGCTGGTCGATCTGGTCACCGAAATCCGCCAGTTGAAGGCCGAGATGAATGTCCCGCAGGGGGCCAAACCCGGCCTTTCCTTCATCGCGCCGGATGCGGTCACGGCGGGTCGGATTGCGCGCCACAGAGACCTCATCCTGACGCTTGGCCGGGTATCGGACCTGTCGACCGTCGAAGCCGCGGTCGAGGGGGCGGTGACCTTCGTTTCCGGCGGCGCGACAGCGGCCCTTTCGCTGGCCGGGATCATCGATCTGACGGCGGAGCGTGCGCGACTGACGAAAGAGATCGCCGCCTTCGACAGTGATATCGGCCATTTCAACAAGAAGCTCGGCAATCCAAATTTCGTCGATCGTGCGGCCCCCGAGGTCGTCGATGAACAACGCCAGAAGCTGGCCGAGGCCGAGGCCGGCAAGGCCAGGCTGCAGGCGGCACTGGCGCGGCTGGACGCGGTGGGGTGAAGACCCGGCTCGACCAGCTGCTGGTCGCGCGCGGACTGGCGGAGAGCCGGGCGCGGGCGAAGGCGGCGATCGAGGCGGGCGGGGTGACGGTTAACGGGGTGCCGGCGAAGGCGGCGTCCCAGACCGTGGCTGAGGATGCGGTCGTGGCCTATGCCGACGCCCATCGCTGGGTCGGGCGCGGCGCGCTGAAGCTGGATCACGCCCTGTCCCTTTGGCCGGTCGAGGTTGCGGGCCGGACGGTGCTGGATGTCGGGGCCTCGACCGGGGGCTTTACCGAGGTCTGTCTGGAGCGTGGGGCAGCGCGGGTGTTCGCCGTCGATGTCGGCTCGGGTCAATTGCATGCCCGCGTCGCGGCGGACCCGCGGGTGATCAATCTGGAGCAGACGGATGCGCGCGATCTGACGCCCGCCCTGATCCCTGATGCGCCGGAACTCATCGTCTGCGACGCCAGCTTTATCGGGCTGGCCAAGGTGCTGCCTGTGGCCCTTTCGCTGGCGGCCCCGGAGGCGGACCTGGTCACCCTGGTCAAGCCGCAGTTCGAGGCGACCGGGCCGGGCGGAACCAAGAAGGGCGTGGTCAAGGACCCGGTGGCGCAGCAGGCGGCGCTGGCGGCGGTCTGCGACTGGCTGGAAGGCGAGGGCTGGGCGGTGCAGGCGACCGCGGAGAGCCCGATCACCGGCGGGGACGGGAATGTGGAGTTTCTGCTGTGGGCGAAGAGGGGTGGTTAGTGGTTAGTGGTTCGTGGCTGGCCACCGGTTGTGCGACGGCGCGGACAGCGCTGCCCTTCCGCCGGCGATAAGGCGGCGAGCACTAGCCACTAGCCACTGGCCACTGGCTTCTGACATCCGTCATTACCCTTTCCCAACAAGGAAAAACCCCCGGTGGATGCTCCGCCGGGGGTCTCCGTCACGCCGCCGATCGACAGGGGGGCTGAAAAATAATCGGCGGCGCAAGTCTGTCAGCAGGTCTGCTCGTAGCGGGTGACCGTGCGGCCGTAGCGGTCGCGGCTGTGGACGGTCCGGGTGCGGCAGTCGGACTGGTAGCGGTCGTTCGACCGGTCCTGGTAGTCTTGGTAGCCCTGGTCGTCGTAGCGGTCGCTGGATCCGTAGCCGCCGTTGTCGCGGCTGCTGAAGTCGCGGTAGTCGTTTGAGTTCCCGTAGCCGTACTGGGCATAGTCGCTGCGGGTCCCATTGCAGTCGCGGGCCGAGTCGCCGCCGACGGCTGCGCCGAGCGCGCCACCGATCACCGCCCCGAGCACGCTGCCTTCGGTCCGACGGCCGCGCGCGCCCATCTGGGAGCCGAGGACGGCCCCGAAGGTCGCGCCGACGAGGGCACCGTTACCCTGACGATTCC
>CANMXH010000079.1 GCA_947501315.1 Caulobacteraceae bacterium
CCCATCATCTGGAACAGGGGCGCGAAATCCTCCATCGTCGGGGTCGCGCCGGACTGCTCAAGCTGTTCGGTCGCCGTGACGAAACCGATCAGGGACGGGCCGATCATGGCGAAGGCCGCGGCCATGACCGCCGCATAGAACAGGGCCCAGAACACCAGGGCCAGCGGCTGCCGCCGCACCACCCTGAAGCCCTCGAACACCGCATCTGTCGCTGAAAACGCCATCGATTCCTCCTGCCCGACTCTCGGGCTACCCTGGTTTATCCCGCGGGCTGTGCGCACGAAACGCCTCAGTGACCCTCTTCCGCCGCCGGCGCTACCTCGGCGGACAACTGCCGACAGGCCGAAGCGAAGGGCGCAATGCTCAAGGTCAGAATAACCCCGTAGAGCACCGATACGGCCAGTCCGGCCAGCGTCACCCATGGCCAGTTGGCATTGAACAACACCGTCAGCGCTCCGATCGGGTTTTCCTCGATCGCCGCAAGGATACGCGACCAGTCCATACCGCCGGCCGCAGCCATGAAGACGGCCGAGCCGATACCGACCACTACGGCCTGCACCACCAGCATGATCAGGATGACCAGCAGCATCATGCCGAACAGCGCACACGTCTGGCCGCGGCCCAGCTTCCAGCCCTCCTCGAACGCAAGGCGCCGGTGAAGCACACTGGCCGGCACCATCAGGCTGACCCGCGCCGCGCCGAGCCAGATCGCCGGGATCAGGCCGAGGCAAAGGGCCAAAATGGTCAGCCAGTTATACGGCTCACCCAAACCCCAGGTCGCAAACCCGATCCCGACGCCCAGCAGAACCACAACCAGCAACAGCAGATAGAAGCCGACGACCAGGGCCAGACCGACGACCGCGACCCTCAGCTCGTCCATTCCCAGCCGCAACGAAAAGAAGGCGGTTTCACGAGGCCGCACAACCGCACGCATGACAGCCGTATAGACGACCACGGTCACGACCAGCTGCCCGAGGTTCAGCAGCGCAGACAGACCCTGCATCTGCATCATGTCGCCCATCATCGCGTTCTGGACCTGGTCGGGATCGGCACCCTCCACCGCAATGGCCGTGATCATCCCGCCCAGGATCGGCAGGATCAATGCGAGGCTCCCCACCGAGGGAGCCAACATCAGCAGGCCCCAGACAAATGTTGCCAACGGCCGACGCCGTATGAGGCCAAACGCCTCACTGATCGCCGTTCCAATCGAAAATCGCGCCATTCAAGCCTCCCCCGGGACCAAAGCCAAACTAGCCCCTTTCCACCGTCGCCGCCAGAAGCCGCCCTTAACGGGCACCCAGAGGCCCGTCCACGTCATCGGCGCCAGCCGCGACGGCTGCGCATTCCATACGGATCAGACTTCATCGCACGACCTCACCCGGGGTCCAGTATTCCAGCTTGCGGTAGGCTGTCCCCAGCAGGGCAAGTGTCAGGGGCAGTTGCAGCCAGACAAGGCCAACGACAAGGATCACCGGGCTGACCGGTACGGCAAGTCCGGCAGTCCTGACCACGGCCAGCAGACCGGCCATCGGCAGGGCTGTGATGATGAGCCCGGCCAGCAGCGGCCAAAAGCTGCCATAGGCAATACCCATACTGTTCAGCGACACCATCTGATTGCGGCCCAGCGTGGCCGGGACGAACAGGGACAACCGGACCACAAGCAGCAGCGGGATCAGCAGGGCAGCAGCCCCGGGCACCGCCAGCAGGCCAAGCTTCCAGGGCGAACCGACGCGGTCCCAGTCACCGGCCTGAATCGCTGCGACGTCCAGTCCGGCCGTGCCAAAGATGGCCAGAACGAGGAGGGCCAAAACGATCACGATCATGGCCAGAAAGATCAGGCAGAACAGGGCCGACCCAACCAGCCGGACCTCCGGCCAGCCGAACTGGAGGCCGGCGGGGCCCAGACCCAGCGCCCGGGCGGCCCGGACATCCTCCGTCACGGACAAACGCGCCAGCCCGCCCACCGCAACCAGGGTCGTCAGTCCGGCCGCAAACGCCCACACCGGCCCCGTCCAGCCTGTCAGGGCCACAAAAACAGGCACCAACCACACCGCCGTGCAGACCAGCAACGCGCCGGCGGCGCCCAGCCAGAGCCCCGGCATGGCGCGCAAGATCGACCCGAGCGCCGCCTGAAGGTTCAGGCGACGGCTTCCCACATCCTTGTAGCTCATCAAGCCCCCCTGCTGAGCATCAGCCCCCTTATAACCCTCGATGTCGCGGCCTGACAGACGGCTGCTGACGAAGTGCGCAAGCGTGTCTAAGAAGCCGCATGACCATTCCCTCCCCCATTCATGTCATCGGCGGCGGGCTCGCCGGATCAGAAGCCGCCTGGCAGATTGCGCGCGCCGGTGTGCCGGTCGTAATCCACGAGATGCGCCGGCCCGGCGTGACCACTGACGCCCATCACACAGACTCTCTCGCCGAACTGGTCTGTTCCAACTCCTTCCGTTCGGACGACTGGGAACACAACGCGGTGGGGCTGCTGCACGCTGAAATGCGTGCGCTCGACTCCATCATCATGGCCTGTGGCGACGCCCATCAGGTGCCTGCCGGCGGCGCGCTGGCGGTTGATCGCGAGGGTTTCGCCGAGGCCGTGACGGACCGTTTGCACGCCCATCCGCTTGTCACGGTCCAGCGCGAGGAGATCGCCGGCCTGCCGCCCGAGGATTGGGACAATGTCATCGTCGCCACCGGCCCCCTGACCTCCCCGGCCCTCGCCGACGCCATCCTGAAGCTGACCGGCGAGGAGAGCCTCAGCTTCTTCGACGCCATCGCCCCCATCGTCCACGCCGACAGCATCGATTTCGACACCGCCTGGCGGCAGTCGCGCTACGACAAGGAAGGCCCGGGCGGCGACGCTGCCGCCTATGTCAACTGCCCCATGGACAAGACCCAGTACGAGGCTTTCATCGACGCCCTGCTGAACGGCCCGAAGGCGGAGTTCAAGGCGTGGGAGAACGTCCCCTATTTCGACGGCTGCCTGCCCATCGAGGTCATGGCCGAGCGCGGCCGCGAGACCCTGCGCCACGGACCGATGAAGCCCGTCGGCCTGACCAATCCGCGCGACCCCATGGTCAAGTCCTACGCCATCGTCCAGCTGCGTCAGGACAATGCGCTGGGCACATTGTTCAACATGGTCGGGTTCCAGACCAAGCTGAAGCACGGGGCCCAGGCCGAGGTCTTCCGCATGATCCCCGGCCTGCAGGACGCCCAGTTCGCCCGTCTCGGCGGCCTGCACCGGAACACCTACCTCAACTCCCCGAAACTGCTGGACCGCCAGCTGCGCCTCAAGGCCATGCCCCGCCTGCGCTTCGCCGGTCAGGTCACGGGCGTCGAGGGCTATGTCGAGAGCGCCGCCATGGGGCTGCTGACCGGCCGCCTCGCCGCCGCGGAGCGCCTGGCCCAATCGGGTCTGGGCCGGCCGCTGGAAGCCCCGCCCGTCCACACCGCCATGGGGGCCCTGGTCGAACACATAACCGGCGGCCACCTAGAAGGTCCCGGCAGCAGCTCCAAATTCCAGCCGATGAACATCAACTACGGCCTCCTCCCCCCGCTCGAGGCCCCCAAGGTCGATGAGGCCGGGGTCAAGATTCCCCTCAAGGAACGCGGCCGGGCCAAGAAGCGGCTGATGAGCATCCGGGCGCTCGAGGCGCTGAAGGCATGGCGGGACGCGGCGTGATCCTGGAGACGGCCAAGGTCGCCATCCGCCGCCGGATCACCGACCTGTTCAACGATGCCTCGAAAGGCGAACGCCCCATCCTGCGCCGCGCCGATGCCCTGTTCGCGACCGACTCTGTCGCCTGGCGGGTCAATGGCGACGTCGTCACCATGATGATCGGCGGCGTCTCCGGCCTGCTGCTGCAGATGCTGCATCCGGCGGTGCTGGCCGGGGTCTGGGATCATTCGGACTTCCGCTCCGACATGCACGGCCGGCTGCGGCGCACGGCCAAATTCATCGCCGTCACCACCTATGACCATGCCGAATACGGCATCGCCGCCATCGACCGGGTGCGCGGCATCCACGACCGGATCGGCGGCGTCCTGCCGGACGGAACCCCCTACCGGGTCAGCGACCCCGCCCTGCTCGCCTGGGTCCATGTCACCGAGGCGATCAGCTTCCTCAACGGCTGGATCCGCTATGCCGAACCCGACATGCCGCTGGCGGACCAGGATCGCTATTTCGTCGAGATGGCCGTCGTCGCCGAGCGTCTGGGGGCCGACCCGATCCCGTACAGCCGCGCCGCAGCCGAGGCCCTGATCCAGTCGATGCGCCCGGCGCTTCGTGCCGATGCCCGCACCCGCGAGGTCGCCCAGCTGGTCCTCGGGCAGTCCGTCGGCGCGGCCGTGACCGACGCCGCCTCGGCCGTGATCATGCAGGCAGGCGTCGACCTCCTGCCCCACTGGGCAAGGACGATGCACGGATTGAAGACGCCGCCGGTGCCGGTGGTCCGCGCCGGCGCGCGCACCCTCGCCCGGACCCTCGGCTGGGCCTATGACGGCTCGCCGAACCGTGAGGTCTGGCCGGCCGGGGTAACCGCCTTGCCACGCGACTGAACGGCGGCCCCTGCAGCCTCAGAGCCTGCCCCGGACCGAGGCGGCGACCAGTCCCAGCCGTTTGACGAACTCGGGCGCGTCCGGCCGCGTCAGTGTGGCGGCCGCCACGCCGGGAAAAGCCTCGACCGGCAGTCCGGCCAGCGCCCGGTTGGCGGTCGCCTTCAACGCCCGGGCCTGATCGCCCTGCCCGGTCTGCGACAGCCCCCGCACCCGCCCTGCCTCGACGACCGCCGCCTCATGCCCCGGCCCGACCAGCACCCGAACGGCCGTCTGCATCGGTCCGACATAGAAGGCGTCCAGATCGTGTGGCTCGCCTTGCACCCGGCCGATGTGCGCCTCGACCAGGGCGTCGAAGGGCGCCCGGTCCAGAGTGTGACGTGCCACCAGATCCGTCAGCGCTTCCAGAACCGGATGGCCCTTGCGCGCGATCCCGGCGAAGACCCCGTCCATTTGCTCTCGCCACCAGACATAACGCATCTCGGCCAGCAGCGGCTGGGTCACCCGCGCGGGGATCGCCATCAACTCGGCCTCGAAGGCATAGAGGGCGATCAGGTCCGCGCGCAGCCGCAGGTCGGTCACGAACCGGCTGGACAGCCACCGGTCGATATCGGCGGCGCGGACCTGTCCGTCGAGAGTGGTCGCCGGATCAGCCAAACAGCGTCTGGTACATCGCCATCGAGGTCAGCATCGGCAGCGACAGCAACAGATTGGTGCGGCTGCCCAGCATGGCGACGCGCGCGGCCTTGGCCTTGGCGTCGTCATCCACGGCCACGATGCCCAGCGCCCGCTTCTGGTTCGGCCAGATGATGCCCCAGACGTTCAGGAACATGATGATGGCCAGCCAGGTGCCGATCCCCATCAGGGTGAACGGCTGGTCGCCGTCAACCAGACCGCCGGCGAAACCGAGGCTCAGGACCTCGGCCGCATAGGCGTGACCGCGCGCGTACATGATGCCAAGACCCGCCAGCACCGTCGCCAGCGCGGACCAGCGGAACCAGAACAGGGCCTCGGGCGCGATATGTTTGCTGACGGCCGGCTTCAGCTCGGCCGGGATCGACGGCATGACCCGGATCTGGACGAAGTTGAAATAGTACAGCAGGCCGATCCACAGGATGCCGGCCACGACGTGGACCCAGCGCAGGACCGCCTGCCAGAAACCCATATCAAAACCGCCCGGCGCGATACGCCCGAACGACAGGATCATCACCCCGGCGAGCACGATGCTCAGCAGGAAGGTGGTGCGAAAGTTCGACAGCAGCTTACCCATGGTCCGCCCCTCCCCGGGCGATTCGATTTGCGTGGACTGTAGACGCCGGAGGGACGTCGGCCAACGTCCCGGGCGGGCCGGAGTGGTTAGTGGCTAGTGGTTAGTGGTTAGAAGCCACGGATTGCCCGACATCGGCCAACGCAAAGGCGACCCGGACCGCGCCACCGCACAGGTACCGGCCAGCCACTAGCCACTAGCCACTAGCCACTAACCACTCACTCCCTACGGCCGGCTCGCCATCCCCAGCTTGATCGGCCTGGCCTCTTCGTCCTTGGCTCCGCGCTTGACGCCCCACAGCAGCAGGACCGGCGCGGCGACATAGACCGAGGAATAGGTGCCGACCACGATGCCGAAGAACAGGGCGATCGCGAAGGGCTGCAGCGGCCCACCACCCAGCACCGCCAGCACGCCAAGGGCGAACAACGCTGTGACCCCGGTCATGATGGTGCGGGACAGGGTCTCATTGAGCGAAAGATCGATCAGCTCCCCGAGCGGCATTTTTTTGTATTTGCGAAGATTTTCCCGGATTCGGTCATAGACGACCACGGTATCGTTGATGGAATAGCCGATCACCGTGAGGATCGAGGCCACCGTGGTCAGGCTGAACTCCATCCCCGTGATGGCGAACAGGCCGAACGTCAGGATCACATCGTGGAACAGGCCCATCATCGCGCCCAGCCCGAACTGCCATTCGAAGCGGAACCAGATGTAGATCATCATCATGATGATGGCGACGGCGAGCGCCATCACCCCGTTCATCAACAGCTCTCCCGACACCGCCGCGCCGACCGCTTCGGTCCGTGTGAAGCGGACATCCGGTCCAAGGTCACGTGTCAGGGCTGCCTTGACCTGATGGATCGTCTCGGTGGAGGTCGCGCCCTCGATATTGCCGAACTTCGCCATGGCATGGAAACGACCGGTCGGATCCGATCCCGGAACCGAATAACTCTGCACCTGGACGTCCGGCACACCCATTCCGTTCAGGCTGGCGCGGATCTCCGCAAGATCGACAGGCTCGGGCCGGGTCGAGAGTTCGACCAGGTTCCCGCCGAGGAAGTCGACGCCACAGGTCAGGCCGCCGCATTTGTTGTCGGCCGGATAGATGGTGAAGAAGATCGAGCTGATCACCAGAATGAGAGACAGCGAGCCGAACAGGCGCGCGTGTTTGACGAATTCGAAATTCGTCCGGGTCGGAAGCAGTTTGATGAGAGGCCAGAATTTCGACATGAGCGATCTCACCAGGCAATCGGCAGTTTTTTGGGCCGCCGCAAACGGAGCCAGACAACGAGCAGCACCTGGGTCACAAGAACCGCCGTAAAGACCGAGGTGATGACCCCGATCGACAGGGTCCAGGCAAAGCCACGGACCGGTCCAGCCCCGAAGAAGAACATGATCAAGGCCGCGAGGATGGTCGTCAGGTTTGCATCGATGATCGTGACGACGGCGCGATTGAAGCCGGCGTCCATGGCCGCGATCGGCGAACGCCCGGCATTGGCCTCATCGCGCATTCGCTCATAGATCAGGACGTTCGCATCGACCGCCATGGCGAGGGTCAGGATCAGACCGGCGATCCCGGGCAGGGTCAGGGTCGCCCCGGTGATCGACATGGCTCCGATCAGCAGAATGAAGTTCAGGATCAGCGCGACCACTGAAATCCCGCCAAACAGGCCGCCGTACGACAGGATCATGAAGACCAGCACGCCGGCGAAGGCGATCACGGTCGCCAGCTGACCGGCCCGGACCGAGTCGGCCCCCAGCGATGCGGTCACGCTTCGGCGCTCCTCAACGGTCAGCGGCGCCGGTAGCGAACCGCCGTTGAGCAGGTTCACCAGCTCGGAGGCCGAGGCGATCGTGAAACTGCCCTCGATGATGCCGTTGCCGCCAGTGATGGCGCTGTTGATCCGCGGGGCCGAGATCACCTTGCCGTCGAGGATGATGGCAAAGGGCCGGCCGATGTTGTTGGCCGTGGTCTCCCCGAAGCGGCGAGCGCCCTGGCCGTCGAAGCGGAAGCCGATGGCCGGTTGGTTGCTCTGGTCGGTGGTGACGCTGGCAGAGACCAGGTTCTCGCCCGAGACGATGACCCGGCGCTTGACCAGATAGGGGGTGACGCCGTCCTCGCCCATCAACAGTTCTGCGTCGGGCGGCACGGCACCGGCCATGGCCTCCTGGACCGAACTCTCGACATCGACCATCTGGAAGGTCAGCTGGGCCGTCTGGCCGATCACCCGCTCCAGCTGGGTCGGGTCGCTCTCACCCGGGGCCTGGACCACGATCCGGTCAGCGCCCTGGCGGGTGATGGAGGGTTCCCGTGTGCCGAGGCTGTCGATCCGGCGACGCACCACCTCGATCGACTGCTCGACGGCGGTCGGGGCCATGGCCGTAACCGCTGCATCCGTGAAGGCATAGCGGATGGCATTGTCACCCTGACGGAGCACCGTCCGGTCCACGGCCACAGCCATGCCGCCGCCCAGCAGGCCGCGCATGGCCGTCAGGGCAGGCTCCATCTGCGCCGGATTGCTCAGGGTGACCACCACCCCGTTGCCGTCGCGTGCAATCCCCGCAACGGCGATCTGCGCCTCCGACAGGGTCTGGCGGGCATCTTCGTTGAGGTTGCTGATCCGCTTTTCGCGCATCGCCTCAACATCGACCTGCAGCAGCAGGTACGATCCGCCCTGCAGGTCCAGTCCGAGGTTCAGGGTCGGCTTGGGCAGCCATCCCGGAAGAGCCTCACGCTGTGCCGGCGAAAGGGCATTGGCGTAGGAGAACAGCAGCCCGAACACGAGCGACAGGGCAAGAAGGATGACCTTCCAGCGTGACATCTGAACCATGGGGGCGTTCCCGGACCTTTCAGGACGGCGTCAGGACTTGGCGATGGTCTTGGTGTCGTTGGCGGCCACCCCGGTACGGTCGCGCACCTGGGTGATCATCTGCTTGACCACAGCCACGTTCACGCCCTGGGCGATCTCGACCATGGCCTGCTCGGCCTCCACGCGGGTGACCTTGCCGATCACGCCGTTCGACAGCACCACCGTATCGCCCCGCTTGAGGCCGGCCACCAGCGCCTGATGGGCCTTCAACGCCTTCTGCTGCGGACGGATCAGCATGAAGTAGAACAGGATGATCACGGGGACGAAGAAGATCAGGGTGCCGAACGGCCCCGCCATAAGTTCCGCCACGATAGTCTCCGAAAACGATTTGGACCGCTCAATGCGGCCCTTGAAAATGAGGCGCGGAAACTAGGGTGCGCCGCGTCACAATGCAACGCGACCTGTGTTCGCGGGCCCGCGGGACGCTATTGCGGCAACACCGTCAGCGGATCGACGGCCACGGGCTGGTCGCCGCGCATCCGCCAGGCCTCGAAATGCATGGAGGGCCGACCGTCGCCGGCGGTGTTCCCGACCGTGCCGATCGCCTGACCCGCGCGGATGTCCGCACCGTCCCGCACCGTCGCTGTGCCCAGATGGCCATAGACCGTGCGCCAGCCGTCCCGGTGCACGATCAGCACCGTCAGCCCCTGCCCCGCGAGGTCGTCGCCGACATAGCCGACCCGCCCCGCCGCCGCAGACCGGACCTCCGTCCCGGCCGCTGCGCCGATATTGATGCCGTTGTTCCGCTCGCCCAGCCCGACCGGACCGAAGCGCCGCAGGATGTCGCCCCGTACCGGCCAGTCCAGACTCAAACCCGTAGCAGCCGGCGGCGTGGCCGGCGCGACAGGTTCGGCCGGCGCGCGCGGCGAAGGCGGCGCAGCGACACTCTGCGAAGGCGGTGGCGGAGGCGGCGGCGGCGGAGGTGCAACCTCGTCCGGCACGCTCACGCCGCCCGGCGAAGGACCGGTGGCATAGGGATCGCCGCCGATATCGACCGCACCGGACGGCAACAGGATGCGCTGTCCCGGGCTGATCGCCGCCCGGGGCCCGAG
>CANMXH010000080.1 GCA_947501315.1 Caulobacteraceae bacterium
ACCCGGGATCAGCCTTCGCTGCTCTCCAGCTCCAGCGCCAGATCGGCCGGAAGCGGCTCGATGGCGGCTTCGCGGGTCGAGGTCAGTTCAGCGTCACGCTCGTTGGCGATCTTCTGCAGGGCGCGGAGATAGGCGCCCGTACCGGCCGGGATCAGACGGCCGACGATGACGTTCTCCTTCAGGCCTTCCAGCGTATCGACCTTGCCGTTGACCGAGGCGTCGGTGAGCACGCGGGTGGTCTCCTGGAAGGACGCCGCCGAGATGAAGCTGCGGGTCTGCAGCGACGCCTTGGTGATGCCCAGCAGGACCGGCTGGGTGGTGGCGATCCGGCCACCACGCTTCTCGACCTTGGCGTTCTCGAGCGCGGCTTCCGCCACCTCGACCGTGTCGCCACGGATCAGGGTGGTTTCGCCCGAGTCGAGGATCTCGACCTTCTGCAGCATCTGGCGAACGATCACCTCGATGTGCTTGTCGTTGATCGGCACGCCCTGCAGTCGATAGACCTCCTGCACTTCGTTCACGAGATACTCGGCCAGGGCCTCGACGCCCTGGATGCGCAGCAGGTCGTGCGGATCCGGGTTGCCGTCGATGATGTAGTCGCCCTTGTTGATCAGATCGCCGTCGTGGACGGAGATGTGCTTGCCCTTGGGGATCAGGAATTCGACCGCTTCAGCCTGTTCACCGTCGGCATTGACCTCCGGGGTGATCTTGATGCGGCGCTTGTTCTTGTAGTCGCGACCGAATTCGACGCGGCCGTCCATCTCGGCGATGACCGCGCAGTCCTTGGGACGACGGGCTTCGAACAGCTCGGCCACCCGCGGCAGACCGCCGGTGATGTCGCGCGTCTTGGCACCCTCGGTCGGGACGCGGGCGATGATCTCGCCCGGCTTGACCACATCGCCGTTGTTCACGGACAGAACCGCGCCCACCGGCAGCAGGTAACGGGCGTCGGAGCCCGAGGCCAGTTTGGCATAGGCGTCGCCGGAGGTGACGCCCATGGCCGGACGCAGGTCGGCCCCGCGCGGGCTGGCACGCCAGTCGCTGACGACGCGCTGGGCGATGCCCGTCGCTTCGTCGGTTTCCTCGCGGACCGACAGGCCCTCGACCAGGTCCTCGAACCGGATCGCGCCGCCGACTTCCGTCAGGATCGGAGAGGTGTAGGGGTCCCACTCCGCCAGACGCTGGCTGCGCTTGACGTCCGATCCCTCGACTACCCGCAGACGGGCACCGTAGGGGATCTTGTGGCTCTCGCGGTCCTTGCCGTCGACCACGATGGTCACGACGACGTTGCGGCTCATGGCCACCAGATCGCCGTGCGCCGCCTTGACGGTCGGGCCGGTGATCTTGGCGATGCCGGGGTTGGTCGCCTCATAGAAGGAGGTTTCCGCCACCTGGGCCGTACCGCCGATGTGGAAGGTCCGCATCGTCAGCTGGGTGCCGGGTTCGCCGATCGACTGGGCGGCGATGACGCCCACCGCTTCGCCGATGTTGACGTTGGTGCCGCGCGCCAGGTCACGTCCGTAGCAATAGGCGCAGATGCCGGCCTCGGCCTCGCAGGTCAGGGCCGAGCGGACCTTGACCGACTGGACGCCGGCCTGGTCGATGACCTCGACTTCTTCTTCCTGCAGATAGGTGTCTGCAGGGAAAAGGACCTTGTCGCCACCCGGCTCCTTGATGTCCTCGGCCGCATAGCGACCCAGGACCCGCTGGCCCAGCGAGACCAGCACGTCACCGCCTTCGACCACGGCGCGCAGGGTGATGCCCCGCGTCGAGCCGCAATCGTCCTCGGTGACGATCGAGTCCTGCGCCACGTCGACCAGACGGCGCGTCAGATAGCCGGAGTTGGCGGTCTTCAGCGCGGTGTCGGCCAGACCCTTGCGGGCGCCGTGGGTGGAGTTGAAGTATTCAAGGACGGTCAGGCCTTCCTTGAAGTTCGAGATGATCGGCGTCTCGATGATCTCGCCCGACGGCTTGGCCATCAGGCCCCGCATGCCGCCCAGCTGCTTCATCTGCGCCTGCGAACCACGGGCGCCCGAGTTGGCCATCATGAACACCGAGTTGATGTCCGGGGCCTGACCCTTGGCCAGAACGCGCGGCTGGGCGATCTCGCCCATCATTGCATCGGCGATCTTGTCCGTGGCCTTGGCCCAGGCGTCGACGACCTTGTTGTATTTCTCGCCCTTGGTGATCAGGCCGTCGGCGTACTGTTGTTCGTACTCCTCGACCTGGGTCCGGGTGTCGGCAACGAGGGTGGCCTTGGCGGCCGGGATGACGATGTCGTCCTTGCCGAAGGAGATGCCGGCCTTGGCGGCTTCACGGAAGCCCAGCTGCATCATCTGGTCGGCGAATATGACCGTCGCCTTCTGACCGCAGTGGCGATAGACCTGATCGATCAGGTTGCCGATTTCCTTCTTGGTCAGATTCTTCTCAAGCAGCCGGTAGCCGATGTTCGCATTTTGCGGCAGCAGCGCGCCCAGCTTCATCCGGCCCGGGGTCGTGTCGATGACCTTGGTGATGACTTCGCCGGCGGCGTTCATCTCGGTCCAGCGGGCCTTGATCTTCGTGTGCAGGGACACGACGCCGGCGTCGAGCGCCGCGTCGATCTCGCCCATATTGGCGAACAGCTTGCCCTCGCCCTTCTCGCCGTCCTTGACCAGCGAGAGATAGTACAGGCCCAGGACGATGTCCTGCGACGGCACGATGATCGGCTTGCCGTTGGCGGGCGACAGGATGTTGTTCGTCGACATCATCAGGACGCGCGCTTCCAGCTGGGCCTCAAGGCTCAGCGGAACGTGGACGGCCATCTGGTCGCCGTCGAAGTCGGCGTTGAACGCCGTACAGACCAGCGGGTGCAGGCGGATGGCCTTGCCCTCGATCAGCTTCGGCTCGAACGCCTGGATGCCCAGACGGTGCAGGGTCGGCGCGCGGTTCAGCAGGACCGGGTGCTCGCGGATGACCTCGTCGAGGATATCCCACACCTGCGGCTGCTCGCGCTCGACCATGCGCTTGGACTGTTTGACGGTGCCCGACAGGCCCTTGGCGTCGAGGCGCGCATAGATGAACGGCTTGAACAGCTCCAGCGCCATCTTCTTGGGCAGGCCGCACTCATGCAGCTTCAGCTCGGGACCCACGGTGATGACCGAACGGCCCGAATAGTCGACGCGCTTGCCCAGAAGGTTCTGGCGGAAGCGGCCCTGCTTGCCCTTCAGCATGTCGGCCAGCGACTTCAGCGGCCGCTTGTTGGCACCCGTGATGACCCGGCCGCGACGGCCGTTGTCGAACAGGGCGTCGACCGATTCCTGCAGCATCCGCTTTTCGTTGCGGATGATGATGTCCGGCGCGCGCAGTTCGATCAGACGCTTCAGGCGGTTGTTGCGGTTGATCACCCGGCGGTACAGGTCGTTCAGGTCGGAGGTCGCGAAACGGCCACCGTCCAGCGGCACCAGCGGGCGCAGTTCCGGCGGGATCACCGGCACGACCGTCAGGATCATCCACTCGGGCTTGTTGCCGCTCTCGAGGAAGGCCTCGATCAGCTTCAGGCGCTTGGAGGCCTTCTTGGCCTTCATTTCCGAGGGGCTGTCGGCCAGTTCGCCGCGGTGCTTTTCAGCCTCGGCGTGCAGGTCGATGCCGATCAGCAGGTTGCGCACGGCCTCGGCGCCGATCTCGGCGGTGAAGCCGTCATCGCCGAACTCGTCCTGGTAACGGTAGAATTCGTCTTCCGTCAGCAGCTGGTTCTGCTTCAGCGGGGTCAGGCCCGGCTCGGTGACGATGTAGTTCTCGAAATAGAGGACGCGCTCGACGTCCTTCAGCGCCATGTCCAGCATCAGCGAGATGCGCGACGGCAGCGACTTCAGGAACCAGATGTGGGCGACCGGGGACGCCAGTTCGATATGGCCCATCCGCTCGCGGCGAACGCGGGCCAGGGTGACCTCAACGCCGCATTTCTCGCAGATAATGCCCTTGTACTTCATGCGCTTGTACTTGCCGCACAGGCATTCATAGTCCTTGGTCGGGCCAAAGATACGGGCGCAGAACAGGCCGTCACGCTCGGGCTTGAACGTGCGGTAGTTGATGGTCTCGGGCTTCTTGATCTCGCCGAACGACCACGACCGGATCTTCTCCGGGCTGGCGAGGGCGATCTTGATCTGGTCGAAGGTCGGGGTGACCGGGACCGCGTTGAAGATGTTCAGGACTTCCTGGTTCATCTTGAGTTCCTTGCTGCGGCTCGGGGCCGCGAAAATAATAGTGGCGAGTGGCGAGTGGTGAGTGGCGAGTAAGGAAGGCAAACCCGGCGCTGAATTTCTTCACTCGCCACTCGCCACTCATCACTCGCCACTCTGAGGCGCTACGCGCCTCAGCTGTTCTCCAGCTCCACGTTCAGACCCAGCGAGCGCATTTCCTTGACGAGCACGTTGAAGCTCTCGGGAATGCCCGCCTCGAAGCTGTCGTCGCCGCGGACGATGGCCTCATAGACCTTGGTCCGGCCGGCCACGTCATCGGACTTCACCGTCAGCATTTCCTGCAGGGTGTAGGCCGCGCCATAGGCTTCCAGCGCCCAGACCTCCATCTCGCCGAAGCGCTGTCCGCCGAACTGCGCCTTGCCGCCCAGCGGCTGCTGGGTGACGAGCGAGTAAGGCCCGATCGAACGGGCGTGGATCTTGTCGTCGACCAGGTGGTGCAGCTTCAGCATGTAGATGTAGCCGACCGTGACCGGACGCTTGAACTGCTCGCCGGTCTGGCCGTCATAGACGATCGACTGGCCGGTGCGGTCCAGACCCGCCTTCTCCAGCAGTTCCTCGATGTCCTCGATGTGGGCACCGTCGAACACCGGGGTGGCGAAGGGCACGCCCTTGGACAGGTTCTTGGCCAGCTCGATCAGGTCCTCTTCCGAGTCGGGAAGCGGGGTGTCCGGGCCGTAGATGCTGGTCAGGTGATCGACCAGGGCCTTCTTCTGTCCGCCCTGTTGCCAGGCTTCCAGAAGACCCTGGATCTGCTTGCCGAGGCCGGCAGCGGCCCAGCCCAGGTGGGTTTCGAAGATCTGGCCGATGTTCATGCGCGAGGGCACGCCCAGCGGGTTCAGAACGACGTCCACCGAGGTGCCGTCTTCCAGGTGCGGCATGTCCTCGATCGGCAGGATCTTGGAGATGACGCCCTTGTTGCCGTGACGGCCGGCCATCTTGTCGCCGGGCTGAAGCTTGCGCTTCACGGCCACGAAGACCTTGACCATCTTCATCACGCCGGGGGGCAGTTCGTCGCCGCGCTGCAGCTTCTCGACCTTGTCCTCGAAGCGGCGGTCGAGCGCCTTGCGGGCGTCCTCGAACTGCTTCTTCATGGCCTCGAGCTCGCCCATCGCCTTCTCGTCATCGAGGGCGATCTGCCACCACAGGCCGCGCGACAGCTCGCCCAGCTTGTCTTCCGTGACCACACCACGGCCCAGGCCCTTCGGACCCGAGGTGGCGGTCTTGCCGAGGATCAGCGGCTTCAGGCGGCCATATACGTTGCGCTCCAGGATCTTGAGCTCATCGTCGCGGTCCTTGCCGAGGCGTTCGATTTCCGAACGCTCGATGGCGATGGCCCGCTCGTCCTTGTCGACGCCGTGGCGGTTGAACACGCGCACATCGACGATGGTGCCGGCAACGCCGGGCGGCAGGCGCAGGCTGGTGTCGCGGACGTCCGAAGCCTTTTCGCCGAAGATGGCGCGCAGCAGCTTCTCTTCCGGCGTCATCGGGCTCTCGCCCTTCGGCGTGACCTTGCCGCACAGGATGTCGCCCGGCTGGACCTCGGCGCCGATCGCCACAATGCCGGCCTCGTCGAGGTTGCGCAGGGCTTCCTCGCCGACGTTCGGGATATCGCGGGTGATCTCTTCCGGCCCCAGCTTGGTGTCGCGGGCCATGACCTCGAACTCCTCGATGTGGATCGAGGTGAAGACGTCGTCGCGCACGATGCGCTCGGAGATGAGGATCGAGTCCTCAAAGTTGTAGCCGTTCCAGGGCATGAAGGCGACCAGCGCGTTCCGGCCGAGGGCCAGTTCGCCCAGGTCCGTCGACGGGCCGTCGGCGATCACGTCACCGACCTTCACCTCATCGCCCACACGCACGATCGGGCGCTGGTTGATGCAGGTCGACTGGTTGGAGCGCTGGAATTTCGACAGGCGATAGATGTCGACGCCGGAACGGCCGGCGTCGGACTCATTGGTGGCGCGCACCACGATACGGGTACCGTCGATCTGTTCGACGACACCGTCACGCTTGGCGACCACGACGGCGCCGGAGTCCACGGCCACGACCGCTTCCATGCCGGTGCCGACCAGCGGCGCGTCCGACTGCACCAGCGGCACGGCCTGACGCTGCATGTTCGCGCCCATCAGGGCCCGGTTGGCGTCGTCGTTTTCCAGGAAGGGGATCAGGGCGGCGGCGACCGAAACGACCTGTTTCGGCGACACGTCCATCATGTCCACATCGGCGCGGATCAGCAGCTGGGAGTCGCCGTTGATCCGGCCCGGGACCAGCTCCTCGACGATCATGCCGTCCTTGAGCTCGATATTGGCCTGGGCGATCGTGTATTTCGCCTCTTCCATGGCCGAGATGTAGACCACCTCGTCCGTGGCCTTGCCGTCCTTCACGCGCCGGTACGGGCTCTCGATGAAGCCGTATTTGTTCACCCGGGCGTGGGTGGCCAGCGAGTTGATCAGGCCGATGTTCGGGCCTTCCGGCGTTTCGATCGGGCAGATACGGCCATAGTGGGTCGGGTGCACGTCGCGGACTTCAAAGCCGGCGCGCTCACGCGTCAGACCGCCCGGCCCGAGCGCCGAAAGGCGACGCTTGTGGGTGATCTCGGACAGCGGGTTGGTCTGGTCCATGAACTGCGACAGCTGCGACGAACCGAAGAACTCGCGCACGGCGGCGGCGGCCGGCTTGGCGTTGATCAGGTCGTGCGGCATGACTGTGTCGATATCGACCGAGGACATGCGCTCCTTGATGGCGCGCTCCATCCGCAGCAGACCGACGCGGTACTGGTTCTCCAGCAGCTCGCCGACCGAACGGACCCGGCGGTTGCCCAGGTTGTCGATGTCGTCGATCTCGCCCGAACCATCCTTCAGGCCGACGAGGATCTGCAGCACGCGCAGGACGTCGTCCTTGCGCAGCACGCGGATTTCATCCGACACGTCCGGAGTTTCCAGACGCATGTTCATCTTCACCCGGCCGACGGCCGACAGGTCGTAGCGCTCGCTGTCGAAGAACAGCGAGTTGAACATGGCTTCGGCGGCTTCCGGGGTCGGCGGCTCACCCGGGCGCATCACGCGATAGACGTCGAACAGCGCGTCCTCGCGGCCGGTGTTCTTGTCGATACGCAGGGTGTTGCGCATGTAGGCGCCGACCGTGACATGGTCGATGTCCAGCACGTCAATGGTGGTGAAGCCGTAGCTTTCCAGCAGTTCGATGGTCGGCTGGTCCAGCTCGTCGCCGGCCTCGGCGTAGATTTCGCCGGTCTCGTAGTTCACGGCGTCGGCGGCCAGGTATTTGGTCAGCAGGGCGTCAGCGGCCAGCGACAGGGCCTTGACGCTGTCGCCCAGCTTCTTGGCCTGGCGGGCGCTGATCTTGGTGCCCGCAGCGGCGACGATCTCACCGGTATCGGCGTCGACCAGGTCGAACTCGGGCTTCACGCCCTTCCAGCGCTCGGCCTTGTACGGCGTGACCCAGCCCTCGCCGCGCTTCTCATAGGGCACGGTCTCGTAGAAGGTCTTGAGGATCTCCTCGCCGTCCATGCCCAGACCCATCAGGAAGGTCGAGGCCGGCAGCTTCCGGCGACGGTCGATACGGACGTAGACGATGTCCTTGGCGTCGAACTCGAAATCCAGCCAGGAACCGCGGTAGGGGATCACTCGGGCGGCGAACAGCAGCTTGCCCGAGCTGTGCGTCTTGCCCTTGTCGTGGTCGAAGAAGACGCCCGGCGAACGGTGCATCTGCGAGACGATGACCCGCTCGGTGCCGTTGACGACGAAGGTGCCCTTGTCGGTCATGAGCGGGATGTCGCCCATGTAGACGTCCTGCTCCTTGATGTCCTTGACCGAGCGCGCGCCCGTTTCCTCGTCCGCCTCGAACACGATCAGGCGCAGCTTGACCTTCAACGGCGCAGCATAGGTCATGTCGCGCTGGATGCATTCCTCAACGTCGTATTTCGGGTCCTCGAACTCGTAGGACACGTATTCCAGGATGGCGCGTTCGTTGAAGTCCTTGATCGGGAAGACCGACTTGAAGACCGCCTCGATGCCCTGATCCTTGCGCGGTCCCGAGCGCACTTCGCGCTGCAGGAACTGCTCATAGGAGGCGCGCTGCACCTCGATCAGGTTCGGCATCTGCACCGCTTCCGGGATGCGGCCGAACGAGTGGCGGATGCGCTTCTTGCCGGTGAAGGTCGTAGCGTGTGCGAACTGGCCGTGGGCGACGGCGACTTCGGCTTTGGACTTGGCCATTCTGTATTCCCAATACACTGCCCGGGCAGGCAGCGATCAATGCAGCAGCCACGGCTCCGCCTCCCGGGCGACCCGTGACCATCGGTTTCGACGTCCACCCTCGGGCCTTGCGGCACCAGGACGTCTGAAATTGCAGGGCTCCTTGGGGGAGGAGCGCGCCTTCGCACCGGTCGGAGGGCGACAAACCGGGCCTCGGCGCTTTCGCGCGTGTCTCATACTGAGTTAGCGGAACCGGGTCATATACTCGCTTTGGCGGCGAAATAAAGGCCATTTTCCCGGTTCGTTTACGATTGTGTGACGGCTTCACGGCGGTGGCCCGAGCCTGCTAGCGTCACCCCATGACCCGCTCCCTTCTCATCACCGCCACCGCCCTGTCCCTGGCCGCCCTGTCCCTCGCCGCCTGCGCCACTGCACCTGAGCCGCTGGGACCACCGACTTCCGAGGTCCGCGCCCCTGTGGGCACGCCCAGTCTGGAAGGCTGGAACGCGGGCAACGCCGCCTATCTGGTCTGGAACGGCAGCCGGCCGGGCTGGACCACGACGGCGTCCGGCCTGCAATACCGCCGGATCACGCCCGCAAATCCGGATGGGCGTCAGCCGGTCGCAACCGACACGGTTCGCGTCCACTACCGCGGCACCTTCATCGACGGCCGCGAGTTCGACAGTTCCTGGACCCGCGGCGAACCGACGGAATTCCCCCTGAACCGGGTGATTCGCGGCTGGACCGAGGGCGTGGCCCTGATGCGCGAGGGGGAACGGTTCGAATTCGTCATCCCCGCCTCGCTCGGCTACGGCGAACGCTGGGTCGGCGGCGGCGAACTGCCCCCCAATTCCACCCTGCTGTTCACCGTGGAACTGCTGGAAGTGAAGCCGGCTACTTGAGTCTTTTCTGTCCGCTCATCCCCCGTTCGAAAGCCCCCCATGATGCGTCCCGCCGCCCGCCTGTTGCTCTCGGCCTGCGCCGCCGCCCTGGTATTCGGGGCCACCCCCGCCCTGGCCCAGGTCGGGACCCCCGCCCTGCCCCGGCCGCTCCCGGCCATCCCGGAACCCCAGGACCGCGCCTACCCCGGCACCATCGGCTACCACGTCGACGCCACCGACCTCGACCACAGGGTCATCCGGGTGCAGCAGACCATTCCGGTCACCGCCGGTGACCTGACCCTGCTCTATCCGAAATTCATCCCCG
>CANMXH010000081.1 GCA_947501315.1 Caulobacteraceae bacterium
CCTCGGTGGCCGATGTGCGGCTGGTCATGGACCTGCGCCCGCATCAGCCGAAACTGACCACGCGCGGAACCTATGTGCTGGTCAACAATACCGGGGCACCCCTGCCCGAGGTCCACCTGCGCTGGACCGGCGATCTGGAGATGGTCAGCCTGACCGTTGAGGGCGCGACCGTCGCCCGCGAATGGGAGGATTTCGAGTACCGGATCTACCGCTTCGCCACCCCGATGCAGCCCGGCGAACGCCGCACCGTGACCTTCGAGACCGTGCTGGAGCAGCGAGGTTTCCGGGCCAGCGGTAACACCACCCGACTGGTCGACAACGGCACCTTCGTGAACAACATGGAGTTCGCGCCGATGATCGGCATGGACCGCCAGGGCCTGCTGACCGATCGCAGCAAGCGCCGCAAGGCGGGCCTGCCGGCCGAGCTGCGTCCCGCCCGGCTCGAGGACGAAGCCGCCCGCGGCCGCAACTACATCGGGGCCGACTGGGTCACGGCCGACATCACCATCTCGACCGAGGCCGACCAGACCGTGGTTGCGCCGGGCCAGATGGTCTCGGACGTGGTCCGGGGCGACCGCCGCACCAGCCGGTTCGTGACCGAGTCGCCGGTGCTGAACTTCTTCTCGGTGCAGTCAGCCCGTTACGAGCGGACCGCACGGATGCATGACGGGGTGGAGATGGTGGTCTTCCATGACCCCGATCACGACCGCAACGTGCCGCGGATGCTCGACGCCCTGTCGGCGTCGCTGGACTATTTCCAGACCAATTTCAGCCCCTACCAGTTCCGGCAGGCGCGGATCGTGGAGTTCCCGGACTACGCCAGCTTCGCCCAGTCCTACCCCAACACCTTCGCCTGGTCCGAAGGCCTCGGCTTCATCGCTGACCTCAGCGACGAGACCAAGGTCGACTATGTCACCTATGTCGGGGCCCATGAGTTCGCTCACCAGTGGTGGGCGCACCAGGTGGTGGGTTCGGACCAGCAGGGGTCGACCGTCCTGTCCGAGACCCTGGCCCAGTATTCGGCGCTCATGGTGATGGAGAAGATGTATGGCCGGGAGCAGATTCGTCGCTTCCTGAAGCAGGAGCTGGACCGCTATCTCAGCTCACGGGGCACCGAGCGGCTGGAGGAGATGCCGCTTATTCGCGTCGAGAACCAGCCGTACATCTACTATCAGAAGGGCGGGCTGGTCATGTATCTCCTGCGCGACCAGATCGGGGAGGAGGCGGTGAACCGCGCCCTGCGCCGGGTGCTGGCGCAGTATGCCTTCAAGGGCGCACCCTATCCGCGCTCGCTCGACCTGATCGCCGCCATCCGCGCGGAAGCGCCGGCGGACAAACAGGCCCTGATCACCGACCTGTTCGAGAAGATCACCCTCTATGACGTCAAGACGACCGGGGTGACGGCCACGCGCCGCGCCGACGGCCGCTGGGACGTCGCGGTCACGGTCGACGCCCGCAAACTCTATGCGGATGGCGAGGGGGTCGAGACGGCAGCGCCGTTGAACGAGATGTTCGACGTTGGCATCTTCACCGCCGAGCCGGGCAAGGGTGCCTTCGACGAGGGCGATGTGGTCCTGCTGGAGCGCCGGCCGATCCGGTCGGGGGTTCAGACCCTGCGCTTCATCACGACGCGTGAGCCGCGCTTCGCCGGGGTCGATCCCTACAACAAATGGATCGACCGCAACTCGGACGACAATGTGCGGGCGGTGGACTAGGTCTCAGTTCGGCCCGGGTCGGATGACCTGGGCCGAGAACCGCTCCATCTCTTCCTCCTGCGGGCTCATCTGCAGCAGGAGGAGATCCAGCCCGGCGTCCTCATAGGCCTCGACCCGTTCGGCGATCTGTTCGGGCGTGCCGACCAGCTGCGGTCGCAGCCCGCGGTTGGAGACGGAATACTCCTGTATCTTCAGCTCCCGCTCCAGCTGGGTGCCGGATAGCCACTGGTCGAAATTGGCGAAGCCGGGCGGGGGTGCCCCGGTCTCGAGGCCGGGAATGGTGGTGATCCGGGCCTGTTCAGCCCGGGCCCCGGCCTCGCTGTCGCGCACGATGGCATAGGCGGCCATGCCGTACTGCATCGGCGGCAGGCCCTCGCGTTCGCGTCGCTCGCGCATGTCGGCGATCTTGAGCGCGATGTGTTCGGGGGTGTCGCCGTGCATGACATAGGCGTCGCACTGGCGGGCGATCATGGTTTTGGCCGCATCGCTCTCGCCGCCGGCATAGATGACCGGGCGGGGCCGGGCGATCGGCTTGGGCTCCACTATGGCGTCATCGAGATTGTAGTAGCGGCCCGAGAAGCTGAACTTCGGCTCGCGCCACAGGCCGTCGACGACCTGAAGCCATTCCGAGGTGCGGGCGTAGCGGTCGTCATGCTCGTCGAACTGAAGTCCGTAGCTGGTGGCCTCCTTCGCCCACCAGGACGACACCACATTCAGGGCCAGCCGCCCGCCGGCGATGTTGTCGATATTGGCCGCCGCCTTGGCGAACAGGGCCGGCTGATGGAAGTTCGGCCGCACCGCCACCATCAGCTCGATCGATCGGGTGACCGCCGCCAGCGCCGCCGCCGTCGACCAGGCGTCCAGCGCCGGGGCCTGCACGCCCTTGATGTCGTTCAGGTTCAGCTCGGCGATCAGGGTAAGGTCGTAGCCGATTTCTTCCGAACGCCTGACCAGCCGCGACATCGACTCCCAGGAGGCCGCGCCGTCCTCGTCCGGGTGGTTGCGCAGCCAGCCGCCGAATACGGGCGCCCAGTATCCGTATCGCATCAGGCGGCCTTTCCGGCGGTTATCCGGTCGACCAGACAGTCGATCAGGGCGTCATGGGGGTCGAAGCCGAGGACCGTCACCGGATCGGCGACGAAATTCGACAGGGCGTTGATGTCGTAGAATTTCACCGAGCCGTCGCGGTCGTCGACCAGATATTCGACGCCACCGACGTCGATCTGCGAGGCGCGGGCGATGTGTTCGGCGGCAGCAATGACCTCGGGCGGCGGGGTGATCGCCTCGATCCGGATCGAGGCCTTGCCCGGCGCGACCATACAGACGTCGGCGAGGCAAAGGTCGAAGCCGCCGGTCTCGACGCTGCAGGCATAGAGGAAGCGGCCGTTCAGGGTCTCAACCCGGACGATCCGGCCGTCGCGGGCCGGGGCGTGCTCCTGCACCAGGGCACAGCTGTTGATGCCCATCGACACCGTGCCGGCGGCGACCGCTTCAGCTAGTTCCCCGGGCGTGTCGAACCGCTGGATGCCCGCGCCCGAGCCGCCGATGTCCGGCTTGACCAGAACCGGGAAGCGCAGGCCCGAGGCGGCCTTCGACAGGTCCGCCGCCCGATGCACCATCCGTGTCTCCGGCGCGCCATGGCCGAGGCGTCGGATCAGGGAAATCTGCCGGCCCTTTGAGGTGTCGACCTCCAGCGCCGCGCCGTTGACGACGCGGGCACCCTGACCCTCCCAGTGATCGAACAGGGTGCGGGCGTAGAAGATCGGATGCTCGGTCTCGCGCAGGAAGGCGGACATGCCGATGCGGTTGAAGATCAGGGGCGCGGGCGGGTTGCCCGGTCCGGTGTCGAAGACATGGTCGCCGGCATGGATTCTGGTCCAGTCGACACCGCGGCGGTCGAGCGCCGCGAACAGCGGCTCGAACCATGCGGGGTGCTCATAGAAGATCGCCAGGTCCGTCATGCGCGCGTATCCACCCCTGCCGTCGACACCCCGGGGAGGCCGTCACGACACCGTATCGATCTGGTGCTGAGGTGCCGGCCCGTCAAGGCCGGAAGGGGTGGCCCAGCTCGCCGACACCTGAGGCAAAAGGCCCCCCGGACGCCCTTCCGCTTGACCCATGGTCGATGGCGAGCGCTGATTGCACGATGACAATCATTCAGCATCCGGCGGCGGTCGTAATCGGCGCATCAGGCGGGATCGGCGCGGCGGTGGCCCGTCAGCTCGAGGGCTCCGGCCGGTTCGCGGTTGTCCACGCCCTGTCGCGCGCGGGCACAGGGTTCGACCTGGAGGACGAGGCCTCGATCGCGGCTGCGGCTGCAAGGGTGGCCGAAGGGCCGGCCCCGGCGCTGGTGTTCGTCGCCACCGGGGTGCTGCATCACGGCCATGAGCCCGAGCGCAGCTGGCGCGCGCTCGATGCGGAACATCTGTTGCGCGACTACCGGATCAATGCGGTCGGCCCGGCCCTGGTCGCGAAGCATTTCCTGCCGCTATTGCCGCGCGACCGGCGGGCCGTGTTCACGGCCCTGTCAGCGCGGGTGGGGTCGATCGGCGACAACCGGCTGGGCGGCTGGCACAGCTATCGCGCCTCCAAGGCGGCCCTGAACATGATCCTGCGTAATCTGGCGGTCGAACTGGGCCGAACCCATCCGCAGGCGGTGGTCGCGGGCCTTCATCCCGGCACCGTCGATACCGGCCTGAGCGCACCGTTCCAGAAGGGGGTAAAGCCGGAGAAGCTGTTCACGGCGGATCATTCGGCGGAGCGGTTGCTGGCGGTGGTCGACGGTCTGACGCCCGCCGACAGCGGCGGCGTCTTCGCCTGGGACGGCGCGCGGATCCCGGAGTGAGCGGCCTCTGCCAGGGCCCCGGCCGGTGCGATTGCGTGCCGCGGCCCGGATCGGCACCAATCTATGGTGGTTGGCGCGGGGCCAGGTTCACGGCCATGTCCGAAAACCGCGAGACTTCCATGGCCGCAGCGATCATTCTGCGGACATGGAAAACGCGCACGAACTTGATCAGGAGGCCTGCTACCGCGCCGTCCTGACGCGGGATGCGCGGTTCGACGGGCGGTTCTTCGGCTGTGTTAAGACCACGGGCATCTACTGCCGCCCGGTCTGTCCCGCCCGGACGCCGAAGCGGGAGAATATGGTCTTCGTAGTCTCGGCTGCGGCGGCGGAGGAGGCGGGCTTTCGCGCCTGTCTGCGCTGCCGCCCGGAGACGGCCCCCGACATGGGGGCATGGCGCGGCACATCGAATACCGTCAGCCGGGCCCTGACCCTGATCGAGGCGGGGGCGCTGGATGAGGGGGATGTCGACACACTGGCCGGACGGCTGGGGGTCGGCGAACGGCACCTGCGGCGGCTGTTCCGCCAGCATCTGGGCGCCGCCCCGGTCAGCGTGGCCCAGACCCGGCGCGTGCTGCTGGCCAAGGCCCTGATCCACCAGACTGATCTGTCGATGGCCGAGGTGGCGCTGGCCTCGGGCTTCGGCAGCGTGCGGCGCTTCAACGAGACTTTTCAGGCCCTGTATGGCCGTCCGCCCTCGGCGCTGCGGCGGCGTGGCGAGCGGCTGCATGTGGGCGGGGTGCGGCTGAGCCTGCCTTACCGGCCGCCCTATGACTGGGATGCGATGTTTGAGGCCCTGACGGCGCGCGGCGATGCGGTCGAGGGGCGGCGGTGGTCGCGGCCTCTGATCCGCAATGTGGACGGCGCGGACGGTGCGGTCACGGTCGAACCGACGGAGGTCGGGTGGGTCTCGGTCTGCGTGGAGGCGGACGACCTCAGGGCGCTTCCGGGCGTGCTGGCGCGGGTGCGGCGGGTCTTCGACCTGTCAGCGGACCCGGAGGCCATCGGGCGCGACCTTTCGGCCGATCCGCTGCTCAGGCCGCTGGTCGCCCGGCGCCCCGGGCTGAGGCTGCCGGGCAGCTGGGTCGTCCCGGATCAAGTCCGGGATGACAAGGGCGAGCATGCGCCCAGTGACCGGTTGGACGATGAGACGCTTACCACCCGCGCCGGGGTCTGGCGACCGTGGCGGGCCTATGGGGCGCTGCATCTCGCCCTGGCGGGGATCGGCGGGAACCAATTGATGGAGAGCGACGATGCGAAACGCGCAGCCTGAGACCCTGACCCTCGACCGGGCCGCCACGCCGGTGGGCGAGGTGCTGCTGGTCACGGACGGCGAGGGGGCCGTGCGGGCACTGGACTTCGCCGACTATGAGGACCGGATGACCCGGCTGCTGGCGCGCCATGCGCCGGGGGCATCCATGAAGGCCGGGCGCGCGCCGGAGCCCGTGCGGACGGCTCTCGAGCGCTATTTCGGCGGTGACGTCCATGCGCTGGACGGGCTGACGGTCACGACGGGCGGAACGGATTTCCAGCGATCGGTCTGGAAGGCGCTGCGGGCCATTCCGGCGGGCGAGACGCGGACCTATGGCCAGCTGGCGGCGGCGATCGGTTCGCCGAAGGCGGTGCGGGCTGTGGGACTGGCCAACGGCCGGAATCCGGTCGCCCTGATTGTGCCCTGCCACCGGGTGATCGGGGCGAACGGGACGCTGACCGGCTATGCCGGCGGGCTGGAGCGCAAGCGCTGGCTGCTGCAGCATGAGGGAGCATCTGTCGCCTGAGGGCTTGACCAGCGGCCGTCTGCTGGCGTCATCTGGCGTCGGGATACGGGGGAGCGAAATCATGAGATCATTCCTGCTTGCGGCGCTGTGCGCGGGTCTTTGTGCCGGGTCGACCGCGGCTCTTGCGCAGGACGAGGACGACTGGGAGTTCCAGCACGAGGCCAGCCTGAACCAGACGGTCGCCGCCGTCCGCTATGACGCGGGCGTGGCCATTGTCGTCCAGTGCCGGGACCGCGCCTTGTCGCTCGCCCTTGTCGGCATGCCCGCCGGGGTCGGCGGCCTCGAGGTGCAGGCCCGGCGCGCCGATGGTCGCACCGACCTCCAGACCTGGGTGCCCGGACCGGCACCGGGCATTCTGATGAGCTCGGTGCCCGCGCGCGACATCCGCTTCCTGCGCGGCGGCGGCCTGTATGCGGTGCGTACGGTCGATGGGGCCCCGCGGGCCCTGCGGACCAATTTCGACCTGCCGACGCAGTCGGCCAACCTGGATCGCGTGCTGACCGCCTGCGGCTGGGGCCTGACGGACGACCGGGATCAACGGGTCAGGGCCGGTAGCGAGGTCAAGATCGAGATTTCCCGGCGTGAACCCCCGCGCGGACGCGGCGCGAGAGCGGGCCGGCCGGACACCCCGCCGCCACCGCCGTCCGCTCCGACCGCGCCGGTGGCCGAACGTCAGATCAGTTGCGTGATTGAGCGGCTCAAGCTGACCGGTTGCCGGTTTGATCATCCTGCCCTTGCGGCAGGGGCGCCAAGCGGGGTCTCCCGGATCCTTCAAATTCTGGAAAGCCTCGACATGGAAGCGCCGGACGGCGTCGCCACCGACGGTCAGGTCTTCTATCCGCCCGCCCTGAACATGGTCATGCGCTGACGACTGCTCCGGGTCCCGGGGCTTGCATTTCCCCGGCATCCGCCTAGATTGTGCCCTCTTATGCTGAAAGTGAGCATAAGTCGGCGACGGTCAGGCAGACCGGTCGCCGTTCTTCGGGCCTCTAATTTGCTCAAATAGAGCAAAAGGGATGCGAAATGGCTGACGGCGCGTTCGGAATGACTGAGGCACTGGCGCGGGAAACCGCCCCGGTCTGGGCCAGGGTCAAGGACCATGTGACCCCCATGGAATGGCCGGCGCAGGCCGCCCTGATCAGCGAGATCAATGCGCTGAAGAAGAGCCGGGACGCCGTCATCCTGGCCCACAACTATATGACCCCCGAGATCTTCCACGGCGTCGGCGACTATGTCGGCGACAGCCTCGGTCTGGCCAAGGAGGCCGCGCGGTCGAAGGCCCGGGTGATCGTCCAGGCCGGCGTGCATTTCATGGCCGAGACTTCGAAGATCCTGAGCCCGGACAAGACGGTGCTGATCCCGGACCTGAAGGCCGGCTGTTCGCTGGCGGCCTCGATCACCGGGGCGGATGTGCGGCTGATCAAGCAGCGCTATCCGGGCCTGCCGGTGGTCACCTATGTGAACACCACGGCCGATGTGAAGGCCGAGACCGACATCTGCTGCACCAGCGCCAACGCCGTGCAGGTGGTGGAGTGGGCGGCGAGGGAATGGGGCGTCGACCGCGTCATCCTGATCCCCGACGAGTTCCTGGCCCGAAACGTCGCGGCCCAGACCACGGTCGGCATCATCGCCTGGAAGGGCCGCTGCGAGGTGCATGAGCGGTTCACCGGCGCCGACATCGCCGAGATGCGGGCGGCGTATCCGGGTGCGGAAATCCTCGCCCATCCCGAATGCCCCGAAGATGTGCTGGCGGCCTCCGACTTTGCCGGCTCGACCGCAGCCATGATCGACCATGTGACGGCCCGCAGGCCGAAGCAGGTGGTGCTGATCACAGAGTGTTCGATGGCCGCCAATGTCGCCGGCGACGTGCCGGGGGTGCAGTTCATCGGCCCGTGCAACCTGTGCCCCCATATGCAGCGGATCACGCTGCTGAACATCCGCGACTGCCTGTTGAACATGCAGTTCGAGGTGACGGTGCCCGAGGATATCGCCGAACGCGCGCGACTGGCCGTGCAGCGGATGGTGGACCTGCCGCCGCCGACGGTCCCGGCGCGCTACGACATGGTCAAGGCGCGGCATCACGTGGCGGTGGAGTTGATCTGATGCACTACGTCCCGCCTGTCCGCGCCGTGGCGACGATCGACAAGCGCAGCCTGCGGCTTCTCGCCCTCCTGGTCTTGTGGCTGCGCTCGGAAAAGGCCACGTCGTCAGGATGACAGACAGCAATACGCCCCGTACTCCCGGCCCCTGGGATCAAAAGCCCGGGCCCGCCGCCCCCGCACGGGAGGCGGCTGCGGTCGATCGGGGTCCGCCCCGCAGCGCCGAGCCACCGCTGGACAAGGGCCAGCACCCGGTCTGGGCCATTGTGTCGACCCTGCTGCTGGGCGGGCTGATCTTCTGGTGGAGCCAGAGCTGGATCATGGTTGTGGCCGTCCTGTTCGGCCTTCTGGTGCATGAATACGGTCATGTGCTGGCGATGAACCGCCTCGGCATGGGCCCGGCGCGGATCTACATCATCCCCTTCCTCGGCGGTGTGGCGAAGAGCCAGAGACTGCCTAAGAGTGAGTGGGACGGCGTGCTGGTGTCGCTGGCCGGTCCGGCGTTCGGCATGCTGGCGGCCATCCCCTTCCTCGGCGTCTACATCGCGACGGGGCGGGGCGAATGGCTGGTTGGCGTTCTGGCCATCGCCACCCTGAACCTCGTCAACCTGGCACCCGCGCCGCCACTCGACGGGTCCAAGGCCCTCGGCCCGGTGCTGGCCCGTATTCACCCGATGCTGGAGCGGGTGGTGATCTTCCTCATCGGCGCGTTGGTGGTCTTGTGGGGCATCAGCAACGGCAGCTGGTTGTTCGCCGGCTTCCTTGCCCTGTCGCTCTACGCCCATCTGCGGCGGGGCGACTGGCGGCCGGACGGGCGTCCCCTGACGGCGCGCGAGTCGGGCTACAGCGTCGGCCTGTTTCTCGTGACCCTGTTGCTGTGCGGAGGCGTTGCGATGGCGGCCCTGCTGCCCCTGACGGGTACGCTGGAAAACGCCCTGGCCATTGCCGGCCGGTATCTCGAGTTCGGCCGTTGAACCGTACCCTCCGTCATGACGGGCCGTTGATCATCGGCGGCGGTCTGGCGGGGCTTTCTGCGGCGCTCGAGGCTGCGCCGCGCAAGGTGCTGGTGGTGACACCGGCACCGCTGCTGGAGGCCTGTGCCTCGGCCTGGGCCCAGGGCGGGGTGGCGGCGGCGCTGGCGGCGGACGACGCGCCCGCCCTGCATGCGGCCGATACGACGGCGGCGGGAGCCGGGCTGGTCGAGGCTGA
>CANMXH010000082.1 GCA_947501315.1 Caulobacteraceae bacterium
ACCATAGTCATCACCCCGAAGGCGAGCCCGCCGACGGGAGAACCGACGACCATGAAGACGCCGACCACAGTCCAGAACGAGCCCCGTGGAGCAGCAGTCATACCGGCATTCTAGCGACTCTCGCCGTCTCAACCATGCGGCGGACCGCCTTCACCCCTCCCCCAGACACCTCAACGCCACTTCCAGGTTCCGCAGCCCGTCCTCGCCGGTGACCGCCGGCGGTTCTCCGGTGCGGATGGCGTGGGCAAACGCCTCCAGCTCCTTCTTCAGCGGCTCGGCGGGCCAGCTGTTGACGGCGCGGGTCTGGTAGGAGCCGTCGGGCTGCTGGCCGAAATATTCCGTGACCTGACGGGTAATCAGGTCGGCGACGACAAATTTGTTGGCCGTGGCGACCTGCAGGGTGCGGACCTTGTAAGGCGTGACCCAGTTTGTGGTGATGTGGGCGATGGTGCCGTTGGCCAGCCGGAACTGCAGCAGGGCCGTGTCCTCGCGGTCTGCCTTGGTCCGGGCCAGCTGGGGCTGGACCTCGACAATCTCGGAGTCCGTCAGGTGGCGGATGATGTCGATGTCGTGCACCGCCAGGTCGATGACCACCCCGACCTCGCCCATCCGCGGCGGGAAGGGGCCGACGCGGGTGATCTGGATCGAGATGACGTCCTCGCCGTCGATGGCGCGCTTGACCGCCTCGACCGCCGGATTGAAGCGCTCGACCTGGCCGACCATCAGCACCCGGCTGTTGGCCTTGGCGGCGTCGATCATCCTCTGGGCGTCGACCACGGTGGCGGCGATCGGCTTTTCGACCAGCACATGGATCCCCGCTTCCAGCAGGGCGACGCCGAGGTCGGCATGGTGGCGGTTGGGTGTGGCGACCACAGCGGCGTCCAGACCGGCAGCGACGAAGTCGGCGGCCGTGGTGAAGGCCGTAGCGCCATAGAGGCCGGCGACCCCGTCAGCGGTCGCGGCATCCGGGTCGAACACCGCCGTCAAATCGAAATCGCGGATGTCCGACAGGACGCGCGCATGGTTGCGGCCCATGACGCCGACGCCGGCGACGCCGACCTTCAATGCGGGGAGAGGCTGGGTCATGCGACGATCCCTAGCGGAAGCCGGCGACGGCCGCGATGATTGTATCCTGCGTCGCCTCGTCCAGATCCGAATGCATCGGCAGGCTGAGAACCCGCTCCTTGAGCCGCTCCGTGACCGGCAGGCTGCCGGGCCCTTTCGAGAACCGGGCATAGGCGGGCTGCAGATGCATGGGCACCGGATAATAGACGGCCGTAGGAACGCCCTGGACCTTCAGATGGGCCACGAGGCCGTCACGGTCCTCATGTTCGATGGTGTACTGGGCCCAGACCGAGACCCCCCCGTCGATCACCGTCGGAACCCGGGCGACATGGGGGGCCAGACCGGCGTTGTAACGATCCGCGATCGCGTTCCGCCAGCCGATTTCGTCGGCAAAGACATTCAGCTTCTCGATCAGGACGGCGGCCTGGATGGTGTCCAGACGGCTGTTCATGCCGATGCGCATCGCAAGGTATTTCGGGTCGTGGTCGAAGGTCTGGCCGTCCTTCAGGTCCTTGGCGACGACCTTGCCGTGAACCCGCAGCGAGTCCATTTCCTGGGCGAGATCATCATCGTCCGTCAGCACCGCCCCGCCGTCGCCGTAACAGCCCAGCGGCTTGGCCGGAAAAAAGCTGGTGGTGGTGATGTCGGCCCATTTGATCGGATGGTGCCCGTTCAGGGTGCAGCCGAAGCCCTGCGCCGAATCGGCGATCAGTTTCAGACCGTAGCGGTCACAGATGGCCCGGATGGCCGGATAGTCGGCGGGCTGGCCGAACAGGTCGACGGCAATGACCACGCGGGGCCTGAGACGTCCCTCCTTCAGCGTCGCCTCGATCGCCGCCTCCAGCTGGACCGGGTCCATGTTGAAGGTGTGGGCATCGACATCCACAAACACCGGGGTGGCCCCCAGCCAGGGCACGACCTCGCCCGTCGCCGTAAAGGTGAAACTGGGACAGAAGACCGCGTCGCCGGTCCGGATCCCCCAGGCGATCAGGGGCAGGATCAGGGCGTCGGTCCCGTTGGCGCAGCCCAGGGCGTGTTTCGCCTGGCCGAAGGCCGCCAGATCGGCCTCGAACTGTCGCACCTGCGGACCCATGACCCAGGCACCCTCGACGACGGCCGCCTGGACAGCCGCCTCGATCCTGCCGTTCAGGCGAAGGCGTTGGGCCTGCAGGTCGATGAAGGCGATGCTCATGTCGGACGATCTCCGGGCGCGGGCGCGACAAGGGGGGCGGGCGTTCAGCACCGCTGCGGTGTCCGCCTCCTACCAAATCGACTGCTGCAAAGCCAAATCCTGTTCCGTCACTTCGCGTGACGGGTTGCAACGACCGGGTGCGGCAGCGTATGGCCGGAAACCATGGATTCTGGCGTTCCCGCCGTCTTCCTCGATCGCGACGGCGTGCTGATCGAGGACACCGGCTACCCCCATCTGGAAGAGCATCTCCGCCTCATGCCCGGCGCAGCCGAGGCCGTGCGGCAGCTCAACAAGCTCGGCTATCTGTGCGTCATCGTGACCAACCAGTCGGGCGTCGCGCGAGGCCTGTTCACCGAAGACCAGATGAAGGCCTTCAACACACTGATCGTGCGCAAACTGGCCGCCAAGGGTGCTGTGATCGGCGCCGTCTATGCCTGCCCCTTCCATAGCGAGGCCCGGGTCGAGGCCTATCTGCATCCCGACCACCCGGACCGTAAACCCAATCCCGGCATGCTCCTGCGGGCCATGGCGGCCCACAAGATCGATCCGGCGAAGAGTTTCATGATCGGCGACCAGCCGTCGGACATGGAGGCCGCCCGCCGCGCCGGGGTGCCCGGTTTCCGCTTCGAGGGCGGCGATCTGTACCAATTCGTCCGGGAACTGCTGGGCCACTGAAGCCCCGTCGTCCGTTCGCGTCGGGTGGGAATTCTCCCGTTGATGAAATAGGCTGGGTTATCAGCCTCAGGAGCGATTCATGAGCCAGACCTTCGTCGAGCGCCGCTGGTCCAGTGCCGACGGACTGAGCCTCGCCGCCCGCGACTATGCCGCGGCGTCCGGCACAGCAAAACTGCCGGTCATCGCCATCCATGGCCTCACCCGCAACTCGGCCGATTTCGACGCCATCGCCCCCCTGATCGCCCAGAGCGGCCGACGGGTGCTCGCCGTGGACATCCGCGGTCGCGGCCAGTCTGACCGGGCACCGGACCCAATGACCTACCAGCCCGTGACCTATGCCCAGGACGTTCTGGCCCTGATGCGCGATCTCGGCATCGAGCGCGCCGTCTTCCTCGGCACCTCCATGGGCGGGCTGATCACCATGGCCCTGGCCGCCATCCGCTCGAAGGTGATCGCCGCCGCCATCCTCAACGACATCGGGCCGGAGGTGTCGCCCGTGGGTCTGGCGCGGATCGCCGCCTATGCGGGCCAGCCGGTCGAGATCAACAACTGGGCCGATGCCGCCGCCTATGCGCGCAAGCTCAATGAGGTCGCCCTGCCCCACCTTTCAGACGCCGACTGGGACGCCTTCGCGCGTCGCACGTTCCGCATGGGCACGGAGGGCACGCCGATCCCGGACTATGACCCCGACATCATGGCCCCGATCCGGGCCGCGGGAGCCAAGGCCCTGGTCCCCAATCTCTGGCCCTTGTTCAACCGGCTGGCCAGGGGCCGGCCGACCCTGCTGGTGCGCGGGGAGACCTCAGACCTGCTCAGCCCCGAGATCGCGGCGAAGATGCGCAAACGCGCCCCGAAAATGGATTTCGTCGAGGTCCCCGGCGTCGGCCACGCCCCCATGCTGGACGAGCCCGAGGCCAAGGCGGCGATCTTTCCGTTCCTGAGCGAGCTGCCCTGAGGCGGGTGGTTGGTGATTGGTGGCTGATGCGGTGCTGACCGGGCTCAACGGCCCGCGAAGAGCGAACTCGCAATCACCAACCACCAATCACCAATCACCCCTCCGGCACGTTCGCTTCCAGCTCATCCAGCCACACCCTTGCCGTCGCATCCGACGGCGCGCGCCAATCCCCACGCGGGCTCAGCGAACCGCCGGTGACCACCTTCGGCCCGTTCGGCAGGGCTGACCGCTTGAACTGGCTGGTCTGGAAGAAGCGGAACAGGAATTTCCGCAGCCAGTGTTTGATGGTGGCGAGGTCATAGGCGACCCGCTCGTCGTCGGGCGTGTTCACCGGCCAGTGGCCCGTCGCCGCATCCTTCCAGGCCTGATGCGCAAGGTACGCCACCTTCGACGGCTTCAAGCCGAAGCGGGTGATGTAGAAGAGGAAGAAGTCGTTCAGCGCATAGGGGCCGACGGTCGCCTCGGTCGACTGGAGCTTCCCGTCGGCACCCGCGGGCACCAGTTCCGGCGAAATCTCCGTGTCCAGAATGGCGTGCAGCACATCCGCCGCCCCGCCCTCATGCTCCTTGCCCGCCACCCAGCGGATCAGGTGCCGGATCAGGGTCTTCGCCACCCCGCCGTTGACATTGTAGTGGCTCATATGGTCGCCGACACCATAGGTGCACCAGCCCAGCGCCAGTTCCGACAGGTCGCCGGTGCCGAGCACAAAGGCCCCGTTCTGGTTGGCGAGCCGGAACAGATAGTCGGTGCGCAGACCGGCCTGCACATTCTCGAAGGTGATGTCGTGGACCGGTTCGCCCTGTGCGAACGGGTGGCCGATGGCCTCCAGCATGGTCCGGGCGGTCGGCCGGATGTCGATCTCGGCCCCCGTGACGCCCAGCGCCTTCATCAGGGACCAGGCATTGGCCTTTGTGCCGTCCGAGGTGGCGAAGCCGGGCAGGGTGTAAGCCAGAATGCCCGTCCGCGGCAGGCCCAGCCGGTCGAAGGCGCGGCAGGCGACCAGCAGGGCCTGGGTCGAATCCAGCCCGCCCGAGACGCCGATCACCAGCCGCTCGGCGCTGGTCGCCTTCATCCGGCGCATCAGTCCCTGCACCTGGATGTTGAAGGCCTCGTAGCAGTCCTGATCCAGCCGGGCGGGATCGTCCGGCACGAAGGGGAAGCGGTCGAGGGGGCGGAGGAGGTTGGTGTCCGGCCCCGGCCCGGCCTCGAACGGGACGACCGTCGCCGGTTCCCCCTCCAGCCGCGCGCAGTCCGCGAAGGTGCCGTTGCGCAGCCGGTCCAGCCCTATACGCTCGACGTCGATGTCGGCGACCGTCAGCCGGCTGTCCGTGGCGAACCGCTCTCCCTCGACCAGTTTCGTCCCGAGCTCGTGGATCGTCGCCTGACCGTCCCACGCAAGGTCGGTGGTGCTCTCGCCCCAGCCCGAGGCGGTGAAGACATAGGCCGACAGGGTCCGCACCGACTGGCTGGCGCACAACACGGCCCGCTCGTCCGCCTTGCCGATGACGATGTTTGAGGCCGACAGGTTCAACAGGATGCGCGCACCGGCCAGGGCAGCCCGCGTCGAGGGCGGCTGCGGGGCCCAGAAATCCTCACAAATTTCGGCGGCGAAGACGAAGCCGGGACGGTCGACCGCCTCGAAGATCAGGCCCGGCGCAAAATCCACGGCCTCGCCGTTCAGAACCACCGTGTCTTCCGAGCGGCTGGCAGCCGGTGCGAACCAGCGCTTCTCATAATACTCGCGGTAGTTGGGCAGATAGGTCTTGGGCACGACGCCGAGCACGGACCCGGAGCCCAGAACCACGGCGCAGTTGTAGAGGGCGTCGCCGCTCCGCACTGGTGCACCGACCACCGCGATCACACCCACCGCGTCCGCGGCCTCGGCCAGGACGGCGATCTGCCGCTCCACCTCGGCCAGCAGCGCGTCCTGCATCATCAGGTCATCGATGGCGTAGCCGCTCAGCGACAGCTCCGGAAAGACGATCAGATCGACGCCCTGCGCGCCCGCCTGTCTGATCAGGGCGATATGCTCTCCCGCATTGGCGGCGGGGTCGGCGGTGTGAACCACCGGCGTCGCGGCGGCCACGCGGACGAAGCCGTGGGTGCGGGGCGAATGGAAAGGGTGGGGCTTGGGCAATGGCGGCGATCCTGATTGAGCGTGTTCTAGCGCGTCGGAGCCGGGCGGTCACTTCCGCTCACCTCCCCAACCGTCATCCTCGGACTTGATCCGAGGATCAGACCATCCGGTGCGCCGTCGGAGAACCCGCGACGACGCGCGAGGGCCGTCCCGACCGCAATGCCCGACGCCGCCCCTGATCCTCGGGTCAAGCCCGAGGATGACGGAAAGGGGGGAAGCAGCGCGAGTTCGCGTGACGCGCCCGCATTGCCCCGCTAAAGCCAACCCATGAACGACGCGCCGAAAAAGGGCTGGCTCTCGCGCCTGACCGAGGGCCTCTCCCGCTCCTCGAAGCAGATGACCGAACAGGTCGTGGCCACCTTCATCAAGGAGCCGCTGTCCGAGGCCGCGCTCGAGGGGCTGGAAGAGCATCTTCTGGAGAGCGATCTGGGGCCTGCGGCCACCGACCGGATCGTGGGCCGCTTCCGCGATCTGCGCTTCGGCGCCGGGGCCAATGAGCGCGAGGTCAAGGAGGCCCTGGCCGAGGCCGTGACCGCCGAACTCGTCCACCACGAGGCCCGCTACGAACCCCTGTCCGGCCCCCGCCCCTTCGTGACCCTGTTCGTCGGGGTAAATGGTTCGGGCAAGACCACCACCCTCGGCAAGATCGCCGCCGACCTGACCGGTCAGGGGGCGAAGGTGATGATCGTCGCCTGCGACACCTTCCGCGCCGCCGCCCGCGAACAGCTCAAGGTCTGGGCCGAGCGCGCCGGAGCGACCTTCGAGAGCCGCCGCGACGGGGCTGACCCCGCCGGCCTGGCCTTCGACGCCTATACGAAGGCGAAGGCGGAAGGATACGACGTCGTCCTGATCGACACCGCCGGCCGGCTGCAGAACAAGTCCGCCCTGATGGACGAACTGCTCAAGATCGTGCGCGTGCTGAAGAAGATCGATCCGGAGGCCCCGCACGAGACCCTGCTGGTGCTGGACGCCACGGTCGGCCGCAACGCCCTGGCCCAGGAGCAGATCTTCGGCCGCACCGCCTATGTCTCCGGACTGGTCATGACCAAGCTGGACGGCACAGCGCGTGGCGGGGTCCTGGTGCCTGTGGCCCAGGCCTCGGACGCCCCGATCAAGCTGATCGGCGTCGGCGAGGGCATTGACGACCTGCAACCGTTTGACGCGCGAGCCTTTTCACGATCGCTGGTGGGGCTGGAGGATTGACGCATGACTGACGCCGCCACCCCCGAATCGACCCTGAAGACCGACTCCCGCCTGCGTCAGCTGGTGGATTTCGGCGGCCTGCTGGCCTTTGGCGCAGCCTTTCTGGTCATGCGCCTGCGTGGCCTGAGCGGCGATGAAGCCCTGGTCCATGCGACCTGGTTCCTCGTCGCGGGCTCGGCCGTGGGCGTGGCGGTCGGCCTGATCGTCGAGAAGCGGCTGGCCCTGATGCCGCTGCTGGTCGGCGGCTTTGCCCTGGTGTTCGGCCTGCTGACCGTGCTGACCGGCGACGGCCTGTGGGTGAAGGTCAAGGTCACGGCCCTGAATTTGTCGCTGGCCGTGGCCCTGATCGGCGGCATCTTCGTGGGCAAACAACCGCTGAAGGCGCTTCTGGGCACGGTGATTCCAATCAATGACCGGGCCTGGCGGACGCTCACCCTCCGCTATGGCGTCTATTTTCTCGCCGTCGCCATCGTCAACGAACTGGTCCGCAGCGAGGCCCTGGTGGGCTGGGCGGCGGCGCAGCTCGGCCGCACGGATATTGATCCGGCCGATGTCTGGGTCAGCTTCCGGGGCGTGTTGTGGATCGCCTCCTCAGCCTTCGGCCTGTCCCAGATCCCGCTGATCATGCGCAATCTGACCTCGACCGACGCACCGGTCGATCCCATGGCGCCGGCGGAACCGGACACCGCGCCCTGAGATATTCGGATCGATGACGGATCGTCCGTCTTCAAACCGTAAAGCACCACTGCTACGCATGATCCATCGAGGCCGAAGGGATACGTTTCATGGTCAAGTCCGGGAACAAGTCGAAGCGCAACGGGGCCCTGGGGGGCTCCCCCAGCCACCTGATGCACCGTGTGCTGCAGCTGGCGCTTGACATCTATTCCGAGGAAACCGGCCCCGACGGCCTGACCCAGCGCCAGTTTGCGGTTCTTGAGGCCGTGTCGCAGAAGTCCGGCCTGACCCAGACCGATCTGGTCCGGGCCACCGGGATCGACCGCTCGACCCTGGCGGACCTGGTCTCGCGCATGACGACGAAAGGGCTTCTGGCCCGCGAACAGTCTTCAATCGACGCCCGCGCCAAGACTGTCAGCCTGTCCGGCCCCGGTCAGGCGGCGCTGGATGCCGCCCGGCCGAAGGTCGAGGCCGCCGATAAGCGGATCATGGCCCTGCTGCCCAAGGCAAAGCGGGACGGCTTCCTCGGCCTGCTGGCCGAACTGGCGGGCGAGGCCGACGCGGCCCCGGCCAAGGCCAAGGCCGAGGCCAGGGCCGCCAAGAAGGCCGCCCGCGAGGCGAAGAAGCTGGCCAAAAAGGCAACCAGGCCGGCCAAGGTGAAGGCCGAGAAGCCGGCCAAGGCACCGAAGGCCGAAAAGCCCGCCAAGCCCGCCAAGCCGAAGAAGGCCAAGGCGGTCGAGCCGGCGTAACCCCCGCTATCGTCATCCTCCGGCAAGGCGCGTCAGCGCCGCGACCGGGGGACCCAGCGGCGCGCGCGAGCGCGACACTGTCGCGGCCACCCTGCCTGAACAGATCGCCTTCGGCGCCGCTGGGTCCCCCGGTCTCGCTGCGCTCGCCGGAGGATGACGAAAGCAATTGTGATCGGCGGTCAGTCCATCAGCTGCTGCGCCAGATAGACATAATGCCTCGCCCAGCGGCGGGCGTTGGCGATCGGGTCGGCGTCATTGGAGTGACCGCCTGACGTCTCTTCGTAATAGAGGTGGTCATAGCCCATCTCGCCCAGCCGCGCGGCGAATTTGCGCGAATGGCCGGGGTGGACACGATCGTCGCGCGTATTGGTCGTGATATAGACCCGCGGATAGTCCGCACCCGGACGAAGGTTCTGATAGGCGGAATAGCGAGCGATCCATGCCGCCTCTTCCGGGATGCGCGGGTCGCCGTATTCGCCGATCCACGAGGCCCCGGCCGGCATCTCATGATAGCGCAGCATGTCGATCAGCGGGCTCTCGATCACCGCCGCGTTGAACAGTTCCGGGTGCTGGGTGATCGACACCGAGGTCAGCACTCCGCCGTTGGAGCGGCCATAGATGCCGGTGCGGCGCGGCGAGCTGATGCCCCGCCGGTGCAGGTCGGCGGCGACCGCTGCGAAATCATCAAAGGCCAGCTGACGGTTCTCGTTCAGCACCGACTGGTGCCATTCCGGCCCGAACTCGCCGCCGCCGCGGATGTTGGCCTGAACGAAAACGCCGCCGTTCTCGAGCCAAAGCTTGCCCATCTCCGGCTTGTAGGCGGGCGGGAACGAGATCTGGAAACCGCCGTAGCCGAACAGGATGGTCGGCGCCGATCCGTCCATCGCCATGTCGCGGGGCCGGGTGACGAAATAGGGGATCATGGTTCCGTCCGAGGACCGGGCCTCGAACTGTTCG
>CANMXH010000083.1 GCA_947501315.1 Caulobacteraceae bacterium
GGCGGCATCCGGCAGGCGAGAGTCGAGGATCACGGTTTCCAGCGGCCAGTCGATCAAGGCCTGAATTGCACCGGCCAGGGAACGGGCGGTCAAGGTGCGCCAGCCGAGCGAGTCCAGGCCCTGGCACAGGGGGCCGACAAGGCCGTCGTCAGGTGCGACGACCAGTATGCGCGGATCGGAACCCAAGGGTAAAATCTCCAGCCGCTCCCAGCCCGGGCGCGATCTCATGGCTGCGGACCATAGCGAGGGCAGGCGGCCCCAAGCAACGGGCTGACCGACGCTTTTCACAGCGGGTTTCCCATAGGCCGAATTGGAGTAGTAGTGCGAGCTTGCAGGTTGCGGTGACTGGATTGCGGGCAAGATCGGATATCGAGGCAGTGGCGCGCTGGGCGAGGCCGAGGCTGTGGGGTCGCCTGTCGGTCAAGGCGTTCACACGCAGCTGGGGCCGCGACGTGATGCTCTACACCGGCGGGGTATCCTTCTTCGCCCTGCTGGCGGTCTTTCCGGCGATCGCCATTCTGATCGGCTTCTACAAGGCGGTGCTGTCCATCGGCCAGGTCAGTGAACAGGCGGCCGCGCTCGCAGATGTCTTGCCGACGGCTGCACGCGCCATCTTCCACCAGGAGATCGAGCGTCTGGCCAATGCCTCGGCACGGACTGTTTCGGCCCAGAGCTTCTTCGCTGTCGTCATCGGCGGCTATGCGGCGCACCGCGGGTTCAAGGCCCTGCTGGCCGGACTGAACCTGATACATGACGAGTCAGAGCCGCACGGATTTTTCAAATTCAATCTCCTGGCCTTCTTCGTGGCCCTCGCGGCCTTCCTTCTGTTCACGGTGGTTTCCGGGGCAGTGGTGACCTCGCGACTGCTGGAGCATACCGGGCCGGGAAATGCACAGCCGACCGGCGGGGCGCTGCCGCTGGAGGGCCTCTGGCCGGCGCTCGGTCTGGTGATCGGCCTGACCATGCTCTACCGCTACGCCATGTCCCATCGGACGCCGGTGGCTTGGGGACCCTCGATCGCCGGTGGTCTGGTGGCGACGGTGATGTCGACGGTTTCGTCCTGGCTCTGCGCCATCTACGTCGAGCAGATCGCGCCTTTGGGTGCGACCTACGGCTCGGTCGGCGCGGTGGTGGTGCTGTTGATCTGGCTGTCATGGAACGTCAACGCCATCTTTTATGGCGGTGCGTTCGCCACCGAGATGGAGATCGCCGCGCGCTCAGCGGACGCAACCGGGGTCGAGCCCGATACGCCCCTGCCGGATTCGGTGGTCAGCCTGTCGGAGCGGCGGGCGTCACGACCACGATAGTCAGGACCCCGTCCGTCTCCGTGATCGAAACGGTTTCTCCGCCGACCCCGGCCATCAGATGCGGCACATCGATGCGCGCCATCGGATCCGTGGCCAGCAGGGTGAAACACGCACCGGGGGCCGCTCCGCGCATCGCCTTCTGAAGCTTCAGGCCGGGGGTCGGGCAGCGGTGGCCGCGCGCGTCGACGATCACGCGCGCATCCGTTCAAGCAGCAGGCCAAGGGCCACGCGGACACTGGCCAGCCGGACCTGTTCGCGCCCGATGTCGCCGAAGCGGTGCATCGCATGGATTTCGCCATGCGGGCCGACGGCGCCGAAATGGACCAGACCCACGGGTTTTTCAGCCGAGCCACCGCCGGGTCCGGCGACGCCCGTCACCGAGACCGAGACGTCCGCCCCGGACCCTGCGAGGGCCCCCAGGGCCATGGCGCGCGCTACCGGTTCCGACACGGCACCATGGGCTTCGATCAGATCTGCCGGTACAGCCAGCAGGTCGGTCTTGGCCGCATTGCTGTAGGTGACGAAACCGCGCTCAAGGACCGCCGAGGAGCCGGCGATCGCGGTCAGGGCTCCGGCCACCAGCCCGCCGGTGCAGCTCTCCGCCGTGACAAGGACAAGCCCCCTTGCGGCTGCTGTCTCGATCACCTGACGGGCGAGGGTCTGGATGTCTTCGGGGAACATGAATCGAGGGGCTTTCCGAAGGCGGCGCGAGTCGGTCTAGGGTGACGGCCGGCGCCCGATGTGGCGACAGCATACGGGGCGGGCATGAGCGATACTACAGCGGTCTCCGGCATCGGTGTGGCACCGGACCGGCTTACGCCCATCCTGTTCGCGGTCGCTATCTTCACCTCGGCGGCGCTGGTGTTTGTGGTCCAGCCGATGGTGACCAAACTGGTCCTGCCGATGCTGGGTGGATCGCCGGCGGTGTGGAACACCGCCATGGTCTTTTTCCAGACCGCCCTGTTGGCCGGCTACGGCTATGCCCACCTTTTGCAGAAGGTCGGATCGATCAAGACCCAGGTGGGTATCCATCTCGGCCTGCTGGTGGCCGCCGCACTGTTCCTGCCGCTCAGCGTCAATGGCCTGCTGGGAGACCCCGACCCGGCGGCACCGATCGTCTGGCTGCTGGCGACCCTGACCCTTTCGGTCGGTGCGCCGTTCGCGGTGCTGTCGGCGACTGCGCCGCTGCTCCAGGCCTGGTATGCCCGGGTCCGCGTCGGCCATGCCGACGGCCAGAACCCCTATGTCCTGTATGCCGCCTCCAATCTCGGCAGCTTCCTGGCCCTGCTGTCCTATCCGATCCTGATCGAGCCCCTTGCGACCCTGTCGGGCCAGCGCGGCTGGTTCGGCTGGAGCGGCGGCTATGCCATCTTTGTGCTGCTGGTCGTGGCCCTGGCCTTCACGGTCTGGCGCCGGCGGCTGGACCAGACGTCCGAGCCCGCTCAACTCGAGGCCAGCGCCCCGCTGTCATGGCGTGAGAAGGGCATTCTGGTCCTGCTGGCGGCCGCGCCGTCCAGCCTGATGCTGGGAGTGACTTCCCACCTGTCGACCGATGTGGCCTCGGCACCCTTCCTGTGGGTTCTGCCGCTGGCATTGTACCTGCTGACCTTTGTCATCGCCTTCCAGAACCGGCCTTGGATTCCGCTCGACATCACCCTGATCATTCAGGGAGCGACGGGTGCCATCGTGGTCCTGATCGTGGCCTTCCGCTCGGCCAACTGGTCGCTGGCTTTCGGCCTGCACCTGATTGCCTTCTTCTTTGCAGCCCTGATGTGCCACCAGTTGCTGGCCGCCAGACGGCCACCACCGGACCGGCTGACGGAGTTCTATCTCCTGATGTCGGTGGGCGGCGTGGTTGGCGGGGCTTTCACGGCGCTGCTGGCACCGGTGATCTTCAACATGGTGTGGGAGTATCCGCTGGTGCTGGTGCTCGTCGGCCTGGCCCGGCCCTGGGGCAGGGGACGCCTGAGCGGAGCCCCGCTGGGGACCCTGATCGCCGCCGTGGCTGTCGCGGCCTCGCCGGTACTGCTGTCGCTCTGGCTCGACGCCAATGACGGCGCGCGCGGCTGGTTCCACGCCAATTTCCCGCTCGGCATGGACCAGTTGACCATGGTCCTGCTGATGCCGGCGGCGATCTGTGCCTTCCTGCTCCGCGACCGGGCGCTGGCCTTTACCGCCATCCTGCTGATGATCACCCTCTCGGCACAGTGGATCGCGCGCGGTTACGACTGGAGCTATTCCGAGCGCAGCTTCTTCGGGGTGATGCGCGTGGCCAATGCACCGGACCCGCGACTGGGGGGCGACGTCCATGTGCTGATGCACGGCACGACCCTGCACGGTGCCCAGGCCCGTGATGGCCGGTTTGCCTGTGTCCCGACCCTTTACTATGCGGCATCGACGCCGATCGGACAGGCCGCAACCATGATCGGGCATCGCGGTCCGGCGCGGATCGGCGTTGTCGGCCAGGGCTCGGGAGCGATGGCGACCTACAAACGCACCGAAGACTCCATGACCTTCTTCGAGATCGATCCCATGGTGGACCGGCTGTCGCGCGATCCGCAATGGTTCAGCTTTATCTCCGACTGTGCTTCCGGCCCGATCAACACCGTGCTCGGTGACGCACGGCTGACGCTGGCGAACGAGGTGCCGGGGTCCTACGATCTGCTGATCATCGACGCCTTCTCATCGGACGCGGTGCCGACCCATCTGCTGACGGTCGAGGCGATCGAAGGCTATCTGGCCTTGCTCAAGCCTCAGGGTGTGGTGCTGCTGCACCTGTCGAACCGTAACCTCGACATCACATTGCCGGCCGTCGCGGCTGCGCAGGCTCTGGGCAAGTCGAGCCTGCACCAGCTCTACTATGAGAGCGACAACACGCCCGAGATGGCCGAGGCGTCGACGGAGGTGCTGATCCTTTCGCCGACCCCGGAGGGGCTTGCGGATTTCAGGGCGGACAGCCGCTGGAACACCCCGGCGCAGACCGCGGTGCGACCGTGGACGGACGACTATGTCAACCTGTTCGGATCGCTCCAGCGCAGCATGTTCGACACGCCGGAACTGCAGGCGCTCAGGAGCCAGTAAGCTCGATCGTCGCAAGGGCCTGGGCGGCCAGGCCTTCGCCGCGGCCGGTGAAACCCATGGCCTCGGTCGTGGTCGCCTTGACGCTGACGGCGTCGAGCGGAAGCGACAGCAGTTCGGCCAGCCGTTCGCGCATGGCCTGACGATGCGGCTTCACCTTCGGCCGCTCGCAGATCAGGGTCACGTCAACATTGACAAGCCGCCCGCCCCGCGCCGTCAGACGATCCACGGCGTGGATCAGGAAGCGGTCGGACGAGGCCCCCTTCCACTGAGGATCCGTGGGCGGGAAATGGTCGCCGATGTCGCCGTCACCCATGGCCCCGAGAATGGCGTCGGTGAGGGCGTGCAGCCCGGCGTCGGCATCGGAATGGCCGATAAGGGTCTGGTCATGCGGGACTTCCACACCGCACAGCCAGACCGAGGACCCCGGCCCCCAGCGGTGGGCGTCAAAGCCCTGGCCAACGCGGGTCTGACGGGGAATGAGCGCTTCAGCCATGGCGAAATCCTCCGGCCAGGTCAGTTTCATCAGTCGCGTTTCGCCCGGGACGATCAGGACCCTGCCGCCCGCGCGCTCGACCACAGCGGCCTCGTCAGTGGCCGTCTCGTCTTCCGGCCAGGCCGCAAAGGCATCGACAATGACCTGATAGCGGAAGGCCTGGGGGGTCTGGGCGCGCCACAGGTCTGCCCGATCCACTGAGCCTGCCACATGACCGTCTGCGGCCCGGCGCAGGCTGTCGGCGACCGGCAGGGCAGGGAGGGCCCCATCGGCCGTGTCGAGGGCTGCGATCAGGCGATGAATCACGGGACTTTCAAGGAAGGGGCGGGCCGCGTCATGGATCAGCACGGGGCGGTCGCCGGGCCCACCGAGCGTCCGAAGGCCGTTGCGGACCGAAGCGGCCCGCGAAGAACCGCCGGTCGCCAGTCTCCAGCCGGAGAGATCATTGAGGGCAGTGGCTGCTGCGGCCTCGGATCCCGCCGCGACGACGACGACCACATCCGATGCGCCGGCCCTGAGCATCGCCTCGACGGACCATCGGATGACCGGCTTGCCGCCCAGCGCGCGCCATTGCTTGGCTTCGCCGGCACGGCTTCCTGTTCCGGCGGCGACGATGATTGCGGAGAAGCTCATGGTGCCGCTTCTACCGGCCCTGTGCTGTGCTGACGAGGCCCCTTGGTGCCGGGTGCATCCTGTTTGACAACGGACAAGGCCTCAGCCAGCCTGTTGCCCGGAGGATTTCCGATGCACTCTGCGATCCTGCAACCCGTCATTGTCCTGGTGCTATGGTCGATGGTGATGTGGGGGTGGCTGTATGCCACCCGCCTGCCTGCGATGGTTCAGGCCCGCACGAAGCTGGACCCCGATTTGCCGCGGGACATCATGATGGCCGGGCTGCCCCCTCGTGTGCGGTGGAAGGCGGACAACTACAATCATCTGATGGAGCAGCCGACGCTGTTCTATGCGACGGCGCTGACCCTGGCGCTGGTCGGGCAGGGCGACGGGCTGAATCTCTGGTTGGCCTGGGCCTATGTCGCCCTGCGAGTGGTGCACAGCCTGATCCAGGCCCTGGTCAATGTGATCCTGTGGCGGTTTGCCATCTTCATGGTCGCGAGCAGTGTCCTTGTCCTTCTCGCAGTGCGCGCTGCGATAGCCGTGTTCCAGGTCTGAGTCCCGGTTGGACCCGGGGCGTGAAAACCCCTATCTGCCCGCCCATGCAAAGCGGCCTGCAGATCGGCGACGTCTGGGTACCCGGCCGGGTGCTGACCGCCCCCATGACCGGCATTACCGATCTGCCCTTTCGGAGGCTCGCGAGCCGGCTCGGCGCAGCCTATGTCGCGACCGAGATGGTAGCGGCCGCCGAACTGGCCCGGGCCCGGCCCGATGTCGTGCGCCGCGCCGCTGTTGGTGAGGGCCTGCCCCTGACCGTGATCCAGCTGGTCGGCCGGGACCCGGCTGCCATGGCCGAGGGCGCGCGCATGGCCGAACAGGCCGGTGCCGACATCGTGGACCTGAATTTCGGCTGTCCGGCCAAGGAGGTGACGGGCTCTGCCTGCGGATCGGCCCTGATGCGCACGCCCGAGCTGGCCGCGCGGCTCATGCAGGCCGCGGTCGAGGCCACCAGCCGGCCGGTGACGGTCAAGATGCGCCTCGGCTGGGACGATGCCCACCGGAACGCGGCCCTGCTGGCAAGGCGGGCAGAGGACATCGGAGTCCGGGCTGTCACAGTGCATGGGCGGACGCGGCAACAGTTCTATACCGGCGTCGCCGACTGGACGGCGGTCGGCGAGGTCAAGGCGGCGGTGAGCATACCGGTCATCGTCAACGGCGACATCCTGACAGCAGACGACGCCCGTGAGGCCCTGCGCCAGTCGGGGGCCGACGCCCTGATGCTGGGCCGCGGCGTCTATGGGCGACCTTGGCTGGCCGCCCATATGGAGCGGGCCCTGGCTGACGGCACCGTCCTGCTGGAACCCGACCGGGAGGAGCGGCTGGCTATCGTCATCGAGCACCTGCGCGCCTCGGTCGCCTTCTATGACCTGCCGCTGGGACTGAAGATGTTTCGCAAACACCTCGGCTGGTACGTCGAACAGGCCCCCTGGCCGGCCGATGCGCTGGAACGGCGAGCGGCAAAGGCTCGCCTGTGCCGGCTGGAAACCGCTGCGGCGGTAGAGACCGCCCTCGCGACGCTGTGGGAGTAAGTGACGCATTCCAGCAACCAGGGTGTTGATATTTCGCCACAGTTGGGCGAAGCTGGCGTGGCATGACGGATACACCGGCCGCCGATGTTGATCCCGCTCCGCCCGCTGATCGACGCGGCGCGGTTCGCTGGTTGGCCGACTGGTCCGAGGATCGCCGCCGCAACGCCTTCCTGATCGCCTACGCCGTAGCATTCCTGGTCACAGCCGCCGCAATCTGGCTGGTGGCCGTGTCGCCGGATGCCAACGGGCCGGGAGCCCGGGCGGCTGCAAGCCAGGCGGTTCTGGTCATCCTCGGCGTCAATCTGCTGCTGATCGGGTGTCTGGCCGCCGTGGTCGGTCGCAGGGCCCTGATGCTGTTCCGCCGCCGGACTGATGCGGGGGCGCGGTTGCATCTGCGCTTTGTGACCCTGTTCTCGATGGTGGCGCTGATACCGGCGGTGCTGATCGCCCTGGTGTTCGGCTTGCTGGTCAATCGCGGCGTGGACCAGTGGTTCAGCAAGAATGTCACCTCGGCGGTCCAGAACGGTGCGCTGATCGGCCAGGCCTATGTCCGGGACGTCAGCCTGCAGGTCGAATCTGATCTGGAGACCATCACTCAAGAGTTGGCCGCGCCGGAGGCGCGGGCCCGCTTCGACTATCCGATCCAGTTTTCGGAAGTCCTGACCCAGATCGCTGACCTGTTTGGCTATCCCGCCCTCTACATTGTCGACGGACAGGGACAGGTGCTGGCGCGAGGCGAATTGCCGGGCGCGCCGCCCTATTTCGCGCCGTCGCTCCGGGACCTCGAAACGGCCGCCCGGGGAGAGACGGCTCCCATTGAGGTGACCGAGAACCCGGATGCCATCCGCACCCTGTATCCGCTGTCGGGTTACGGCGAGGCCTATTTGTATCTTGTCCGGCCTATGCAGCCGGGACTGATGGCCCAAATGCGCAATGGCCGGGAATCCATCGTTGCCTTCCGTGAAGCCAGCCAGAGCCGAGCCCGTATCCAGACCGCCTTTGCCCTTGGATATTTCGAGACCGCCCTGCTGGTACTTGTCGGTGCGGTCTGGCTGGGGATGTCGGCGGCCAGCGCCATCTCCGCGCCCATTGGCCGTCTGGTGGAGGCGGCAGACAAGGTTGCAGGCGGTGACCTGACCGCGCGTGTAAACGGCGAGGACGGCCCCGGCGAGATCAAGACGCTGTCTGCCGCTTTCAACCGCATGACGGGCGATCTCGAAGCGCAGCAGGCCGCGTTGAGGGCCGCCAGCGAGGAAGCCACGGGCCGCAGCCGGTTCATCGAGACCGTGCTCTCCGGGGTGTCGGCAGGCGTGATCGGCCTTGACCGCCAGCGCCGTGTCTCGGCCATCAATGACAGCGCGGTCGAGCTTCTGGCCATCCGCGACCCGGCCATCATCGGCCGGCCGCTGGGTGAGGTGTCGCCCGAACTCAGCCGGCTGGCCGCCCGCGCCGAGGCCCATATCGAGGAAGAGATCGACGTCAGCCTCGAAGGCGAGACCCGGCGCCTGCGGGTGCGGATCGAGGGCGGTGTCGGCGGCGAGATGGTGCTGACCTTCGATGACATCACCCGTCTGGTCACAGCCCAGCGCAATGCCGCCTGGCGTGACGTGGCCCGGCGTATTGCCCACGAGATCAAGAACCCCCTGACCCCCATCCAGCTGTCGGCCGAGCGACTGCGACGCCGATACCGCAGCCAGGTCGTCGATGACGTCGAGGTCTTCGACCGCTGCACGGAAACCATCATCCGTCAGGTCGGCGATATCGGCCGGATGGTCGATGAGTTCTCGGCCTTCGCCCGTATGCCTGCGCCGCGCTTCACCGCCTGCGATCCGGCCGAGCTGCTGCGCGAGGCGGCGTTCGCCCAGCGGGTGGCGGCGGCCGGGGTCGGCGTCGAACTGATCGAACCCCTGCCGAGCATCGTGCTGCACGCTGACCGGCCCATGGTCGGCCAGGCCCTGACCAACATTCTCAAGAACGCCGGCGAGGCTGTGGCCGCGCGGCGGGCCATCGCGCCCCGCGACGGGGACGGTGACCGGCCGGGGATTTCGGCGCGTCTGCTGATCGAGGACGAGAGCGCGGTCTTCGTCATCGAGGACGACGGCATGGGCCTGCCCGCCAAGGACCGCGACCGGCTGACCGAGCCCTATGTAACCACGCGCGAGAAGGGCACCGGCCTCGGCCTGGCCATTGTCAAACGTATCTGCGAGGAGCACGGCGGCGAACTGAAGCTGGCCGATGCAGAGACCCTGGGCGGCGCGCGCGTCTGCCTGATCTTTCCCCTGAAATCCCAACCGAAGCCGACCGGCGCCGCCGGGACGAAGGAGGCGAAAGCCTCCCGGTCCCGCACGGCTCCGGCCGCCGAATAGCGAGGCATCATGCGATCCACGGGCGCCGATATTCTGGTCGTCGACGACGAGGCCGACATCCGCGAGCTGGTTTCAGGCCTGCTGGAGGA
>CANMXH010000084.1 GCA_947501315.1 Caulobacteraceae bacterium
CTGATCCTGATCACCCGGTTCGGGCTGAAGGCGCTGACGGCCATATTCGTCCCCGTCGGGCGGATGGCCTTCACCAACTACCTGACCCAGACCCTGATCATGGTCACCCTCTACTATGCGCCCTGGGGTCCGATGTGGTTCGGCACGCACGGCCCGGCCGAGATGTGGATGGTGGTCGGTGGGGTCTGGATCGCCCAGCTGATCTGGTCGCCCCTGTGGCTGTCGGTGTTCAGCATGGGCCCGCTGGAGTGGGGTTGGCGCTGTCTCACCTATGGGCGGATGGTGCCGCTTCTGAAAGCCTAGGGCCGGGACCCTCGACCCTCGCCCCTCGCCCCTCTAAAGACGCGGCATGACCGCAGATGCCGCCCCCCCCGCCCGTCCCGAAGCCCGTAATCCGCGGGGGTTCGCTGACCGTCGCGGCCGGGACCTGATCGCCGAGCGCCGCCTCGTCCAGCGGGTGTCCGAGGTCTATGAGCGCTGGGGCTTCGAGCCGCTGGAGACCGGCGCCTTCGAATATGCCGACGCGCTGGGCAAATTCCTGCCCGACGCCGACCGTCCGAACGAGGGCGTCTTTGCCCTGCAGGATGATGACGATCAGTGGATGGCGTTGCGCTATGACCTGACCGCCCCCCTCGCCCGGTTCGCGGCGCAAGGCTGGGAGACCCTGCCCAAGCCGTTCCGCCGCTACGCCTTCGGGCCTGTGTGGCGCAATGAAAAGCCCGGCCCCGGCCGGTTCCGTGAATTCGTCCAGTGCGACGCCGATACGGTCGGATCCGACCGGCCCGAGGCCGATGCCGAGATCATCGCCATGGCCTGCGAAGGTCTGCGCGCGGCCGGTCTGGACGCCGGCCAGGCCGTGGTGCGCGTTTCGAATCGAAAGTTGTTCGACGGCCTGTTCCAGGCCGGCGGGATCGAGGATGCGGGCCAGAAGCTGACCGCGCTTCGCGCCATCGACAAATTCGACCGGCTGGGCTGGGAGGGCGTCGCCGCCCTGCTGGGTGAGGGGCGGCTGGACGAGTCGGGCGACTATACCAGGGGCGCGCGTCTGCCGTCGGGGGTGATTGCGACGATCGAGGGCTTTCTGTCGTCGGTGGCGACCGAGGGGCTGACCCGGGGCGAGACGCTGGACGCCGTCGCGCGCGTCGGGGGACTGGGCGAGATCGGTGAAGCGGCCCTGGCCGAGCTCGCCGCCATAGACGCGGCCCTGAACGGCATGAAGGTGAGCCAGGACGCCGTCCGCTTCGACCCGACCATCGTGCGGGGGCTGGAGTATTATACCGGGGCCGTGTTCGAGGCCGAACTGCTGCTGGACACGGTCGACGACAAGGGGCGTGCCGTGCGCTTCGGCTCGATCGGGGGCGGTGGCCGCTATGACGATCTGGTGGCGCGTTTCACCGGCGAGCGGCTGCCGGCGACGGGGTTCTCGTTCGGGGTGTCGCGGCTGGCCTCGGCCCTGCGCGCGGCCGGACGGGGCGACGAGGATGCGGTACGGGGGCCGGTGGTGGTCATCGTCTTCTCCGATGCCGACATGCAGCACTATCTCGACGCCGTGTCCGAGCTGAGGAATGCGGGGATCGCCGCCGAGCTTTATCTGGGTCGCGCGGGCATGAAGGCGCAGATGAAATATGCCGACCGCCGCGGCGCGCCGGCGGCCGTCATCCTTGGCGGAGACGAGATCGCGGCCGGACAGGTGACGGTCAAGGACCTGGACGCGGGCCGCGCCCTGGCCGCCGGTGTCAGTGACAATGAGGCCTGGAAAGCGGAGCGGCCGGGCCAGCAGGTCGTGGCGCGATCCGAACTGGTGGCGACCGTCGCCCGGATCGTCGCCCGGGCCCGCGCCGCGCTCTGACTTATCACTGATAAGTCGCTGAATGGCCGGGTTTAATCCGCCGGTTCGTTGACTTCGGGCAGAAAACGTCGTTATTGTGACGCACTCTGGCGGCGCAGCGTTTCGATGCAGCAGCAGCCTGAAGGCGTTTCGGGGAGGAAACGTCCGCTCGTCAAAGAGCGAAAGAGAGCCCGCCGCGACGATATTCCCCGCGGCGGGCTTTTTTGTGCCTGGAGCGCGGCGCTGCGCCGGTGATTGGTGATTGGTGACCTGGCTGGTCCATCCTGCCTGTCGCAGCCGGTGCTGGTCCGATCCACAAAGCCCACCAACCACCAATCACCAATCACCTCTTCTGCCGCCCAAAGAAAAAGGGGCCGGAGCGCTGGCTCCGACCCCTTTGCGTCGTTCAGGCTTCCGCCCCTACCAGATGCGGACCCGGTCTTCCGGGGCGAGATAGTATTTGTCGCCGGGCTGGACGTCGAAGGCCTTGTACCAGGCATCGGAGTTGCGGACCGGTCCGATGACACGGAACTCGGCCGGGCTGTGCGGATCGGTGGCGATCTGGTTGCGCAGGGCGTCCTCGCGGTACTTCGACTGCCATACCTGGGCCCAGCCGAAGAAGAAGCGCTGGTCACCGGTGATGCCGTCCAGCACCGGGGCGGGCTGGCCGTTCAGCGACAGGTGATAGGCCTCCAGACCCACGGCCACACCGGCGGCGTCGCCGATGTTCTCGCCCATGGTCAGGCCGCCCTGGACGGGGAAGCCGGGCAGGGGCTCGAACTGGTCGTACTGGGCCCCGAGGCGGGCGGTCAGGGCTTCGAAATTCGCCTTGTCCGCCGGGGTCCACCAGTTGCGCAGCACGCCGTCGCCGTCGGATTTGGAGCCCTGGTCGTCGAAGCCGTGGCCGATCTCGTGACCGATTACCCCGCCGATGCCGCCGTAGTTGACGGCTGCGTCGCCGTTCGGATCGAAGAACGGCGGCTGCAGGATGGCGGCCGGGAAGACGATCTCGTTGTTCGCCGAGTTGTAATAGGCGTTCACCGTCTGGGGGGTCATGCCCCACTCGTCCTTGTCGACGGACTCGTTCAGGCGGTTCAGCTGGTACTGCCACTGGAACAGGCCGGCGCGCTCACCGTTGCCGAACAGGTCGTCCGGGCGAATCTCAAGACCTGAATAGTCGCGCCATTTGTTCGGATAGCCGATCTTGACGGTGAATTTCTCCAGCTTCTCCTGGGCGGCAGCCTGGGTCTCTGCACTCATCCAGGTGTAAGTGCGGATACGGTTGCCCAGGGCGATGCGCAGGTTGGCGACCAGCTCTTCCATCTTGGCCTTGGATTCGGCCGGGAAATACTCGGCGACGTACTGGCGGCCGACCGCCTCGCCCAGCATGCCCTCTGCGAAGCTGATGCCGCGCTTGTCGCGGGGACGCTGCATCGGCTGGCCGTTGAGGTCGCGCGACCGGAACTCCCACTGGGCGTCGACGAAGCGGCGCGACAGGCGGCCGGCGGCGTCATCGACCGTATGGAAGGCCTGCCAGGCCTGAAGGACGTCCATCGGCGTTTCGGCATAGATCTCCGCCATACGGGGCATGGCGGTGTCCTGACGGACGATCAGCCGGGGGACCTCGCCGACGCCGACAGCGGCGTAATAGTCCTGCCAGGCGAAACCCGGCGCTTCCGACGCCAGCTTGGTGATGGTGTACTCGTTGTAGGTCTCGTCACGGTTGCGGTTCTGGATCGGGGTCCAGTGGGCCTCTGCGATACGGGTTTCAAAGGCCACGATGGCAGCGGCGCTCTCGACCGGATTGTCCCAGCCGATCATCTCGAGCATGCGCGCGACATAGACTTGATAGAGCGCCTTCTTCTCGGCCCAGCGGGCTTCGAGATAGTAGTCGCGGTTCGGCAGGCCGATACCGGACTGGCCGGTCGAGACCACGTAACGGGTCGGGGCCTTCTGATCGATCGAGATGCCCGTCCCGAAGAGCGAGACGCCAACGCGGCCCTGGGTCTGACCCATATAGATGGCCATGGCGTCATGGGTGTTCGCGGCGCGGATGGCGGCGAGGTATGGCTGAAGCGGCCGGGCGTCGAGCGTCTCGAGCCGTGCCTCATCCATATAGGAGCGGTAGGCGTCGGCGATCTTCTGTTCATCGGAGCCGGTGACCAGGTCGGTGCGTGCCACAAGAGCGTCGATCATCACCTTGACCCGGTTGTCCGACAGTTCACGCAGCAGGTTGAACGAGCCGTAGGAGGTGCGGTCCGAAGGGATCTGCAGCCGGTCCAGAGCCGCACCATTGGCATGGCGCATGAAGCTGTCGCCCGGGCGGACCGAGGTGTCGCGGCCGTTCAGGTCAAAGCCCCAGGTTCCGTAACTCGGAGCCTCGATGCCCTGGTAGCCGAGCACGGTCGCACCGTCGGCGGGAGCCTGGAACAGTTCGAAGACGGTGCAGCTCTCGTCGATGCAGGCGTGGCCGTGATCCGCGCCTCCGACCTGGGCGGAGGCCACGGACGCAGGGAGCAGCAGGGCACCAAGCGCCGCGCCGATGAGCAGTTTTTTCATGGGAATTTCCTCGACTTCGCGTCTCTTTCGGACCGCGTCATCGCAGACCCTACGCCCCGGGTCAGCCCTGTCGCCTGAATTTTTTGTCATCCGGGATGGAAAGCCCGACAGGACGGCGTTTCAGCCTGTAGGCTGACCCCGACGGAGGACGGATGACGATTCACGGCGGCGGCGGCGAATACAAGGATCTGGTGGTCTTCCTGGCCGCCGCGGGTGTGGTCGTTCCGCTGTTCAATCGCCTGAAGATCAGTCCGGTCCTCGGGTTTCTCGCGGCCGGCGTGTTGCTGGGTCCGGACGGTCTGGCGCGCCTGGCGGATACCGCGCCCTGGCTGTCCTGGCTGACCATTTCGGACGCCGCCCAGATCCGGTCCCTGTCCGAGCTCGGCGTCGCCTTCCTGCTGTTCATGATCGGGCTTGAGCTGTCGTGGGAGCGGCTCAGGGCCATGCGCAGACTGGTGTTCGGCCTCGGCCTGACCCAGGTCGCGGCCTGTACCGTGGCGCTGGCGACGGTGTTTGTTTTCATGGGGCAGCCGCTTGTCTCGGCGGCGGTTCTGGGGATGGGCCTGGCCCTGTCGTCGACCGCCGTGGTCATGCCGGTCATGGCCGAGCGGGGCCGGATCAAGACGACGGCCGGACGCGCCACCTTCTCCATCCTTCTGGCCCAGGATCTGGCTGTGGCGCCGATCCTGATCACCGTCACGGTTCTGGCGGCGCTGGCCGGGAGCGGGGTCGGGCGTGATGATTTCGACCCGGCGATCCTGGGACCCGCGCTGTTCACCCTGGTCCCGGCCGCGATAGGACTGGCACTTCTGGTCGTCCTTGGCCGGCTGGTGCTGCGACCCATGTTCCGATCGGTCGCGCGAGCCAAGGCCAGGGGGCAGGGGCAGGAGATGTTCATCGCCGCCAGCCTGCTGGTCGTCGTCGGTGCGGGGGTGGCGGCCCAGGCCGCCGGCCTGTCGATGAGTCTGGGGGCCCTGATCGCGGGCCTCCTGCTGGCCGAGACCGAGTTCCGCCGGGAGGTCGAGATTTCGATCGAGCCGTTCAAGGGGCTGCTGCTCGGGGTGTTTTTTGTCGGGGTCGGGATCAGTCTCGATCTCGATGCTGTCGCCGCCGATCCCGTCGGGGTCTTTGGCCTGGCCGCCCTGCTGACCCTGCTGAAGGCCGGGCTGATCTTCGGCATGGCCCGCCTGTGGGGCCTGAACAATCGCACCGCCATCGAGACAGCGCTGGTTCTGGGACCCGCAGGAGAGTTCGCCTTTGTCATCCTCGGAGCGGGTCTGGTCGAGGGGATTGCGTCGCCAGCCTTCACCCAGACCGTTCTGATCGCCGCGACCATCAGCATCTTCACCATACCGCTGATGGCCATGATCGCCGATCGGCTGCTGCAGCGCGTGGCCCCGACCATGCCCGAGCTGCCGCCTGAGGCCCTTGAGACGCCGTCTGCGACCTCGGGTCAGGTGCTGATCGTCGGTTTCGGCCGGGTCGGGCGGCTGGTCGGGGAAATGCTGACCGAGCATGGCCAGGCCTTTCTGGCGATCGACGCCAACCCCGCGACCGTGGCCAAGGGCCGGAACGAGGGAGCCAATGTCTTCTATGGTGACGCAGGCCGGACCGAGATGCTGGTTCGATGCGGGATCGATACCGCGCGGGCCGTGGTCGTGACCATGGACGCACCGGCCAAGGTCGACGAGGTGGTTGTGGCCACGCGATCGCTGCGACCGGACCTGATCCTGATCGCCCGGGCCCGCGATCACAAACACGCCGCCCGCCTCTACGCCCTGGGCGTCACCGACGCCGTGCCGGAAACCACCGAGGCCAGCCTGCAACTGGCCGAAAACACCCTGGTCGACCTGGGCGTGCCCATGGGATTGGTGCTGGCCTCGATCCATGAGCGCCGGGACGCCTTCCGGCGGATCTTCCAGGAAGCCATGCCGGGGAGCGAGCATGCGCGCCTTCCGCGTGCCCTGCACTCGACCTTGCGCCGCTGAGCCGCAGCGAGGCCATCCAGCCGCGCAGGCGTTAACCGAATGACGAATGCCGTCGTTAACCCGGCTACCTCATTCTGGTCATCGTTGAGTGGTGAAAGACTCTTCCTCGCCTGACAGGCGAGTTGTCTGACTGCCTGTGCGTGCTCCCCGGATTTCCGGTCGCCCTGGACTACAGTTCCAAGGGCGGCGCACAGCCGTCGCCCAGTGAGTACGCGTTTCATGCCAGATACCCCCTTGCCCCCCGCCAAAGCCAGTGATCGCGAAAGCGAGACGCCACGTTTGAACCGCCGCCAGGCAGCCAAGGTCCGCACCCGCCAGAAGGTCCTGGAAGCCGCCCGCGCCCTGTTTGCCGAGCGGGGCTATGAGCCGGCGACCATCCGCGACATCGCCAAGGTTGCAGGTATGTCCACGGGCGCGGTGTTCGCCAACTTTCAGGACAAGGCCGAATTGTTCGAGGCTGTCCTGTCCGAGGATCTGCTGAAACTGGCCGAAACCATGCGGACCGCCGCAGCCGCCGAGACCTCTGTGCGCGCGCGCCTTCTGGCCGCCCTGACCGCCGGCTATCATGGCTCTCTGGAGCAGCTGCCCCTGGTCCAGGCCGTTGTCGCGCGCTCGTGGTTCCAGCCCGTCGCCGCCGAGATGCACACCCGCAGCGCCATCAAGCCGCTGATCATGGTCGTCTCCGACACCCTTCAGGCCGGGGTGCGGGAGGGCGAACTGCGCCAGGATGCCGATGGGCGCCTGCTGAGCGAGCTGATCTATGGGGCCTGGTTGTCCAACTATCGCGGTGCCGCCTATGACGGCTGGACCATGCCGCAGTTGACCACCCGGATCGGCAAGCAGATCGATGTAATCCTGGCGGGCCAGATGAGCCGGCCGTAGCCCCGACCGGCGACGGAATGCCATGAAGGCTGCGGCTTGCGCCGCGGCCTTCGGCCTCAGCTCTTCCACCTCAGGACGGCCGCCTTCACAGGATTGGCGAACGGGCGGCCTTCGGCGCGGGACCTGGTCCATTCGCGTTTCAGCTGCTGGTACCATTTGGCCTGTTTGTCGGCATCATCGATCCAGATCAGGGCCGGGTCATAACGGAGGCCTTCGTTCTGCAGGTTCACCATGCCGCCGTCCTGCTTCAGGAAGGCGACGACGCCCATGCGCAGGAACGGCCTGGCGATGCTGAACACCCAGTGGTCGGACCAGAAGATCTGTGTGATCGTCGTCCTGGTGTCTGTCCGGGGGGTCAGGCAGGTCAGGGCCAGCACCTGTCTGGGCCCGACCTGAATGTGTTCCCAGCGATAGCCGGGCAGGCGGAAGGTGATCTCCGTCGCGGGGGCACCGCCGAGCAGCCGGTAGGCCCGGCTGTTCGATGAGGGCGCGTGGCGCACCATGGCGAAACCGTGCTCGCGCGGCTCGAAGGCCTTGGCCTTTTCATGCATCGACCGGGCGGACCGCCACCACCACTGCTGATGCACATAGGGGCCGTGGGCCGGGTCCATCAGGCCGACGACGGCATGGTCGACATGGGCATCGAAATCCATCGACTCGACCATCTTCGCCTCACCCCCGACGACGCCGGGGAACAGGGGCGGCTCGTGGTCGGGATCGGGCGCGGTGCGGGGGTCGGAGGCCATCCAGACAAAGACCATCCCCTGGCTTTCGCGGACGGGATAGGACCGCACCCGGATGCGATCGGCCTCATAGGCCTGGTCCTCGACCAGGGAGGGGATGGCGGCACAGACGCCGTCCGGGCGGAACCGCCAGCCGTGGTAGCAGCATTCGATGGTCTCGCCCTCGCCCGGCTTTTCTACCAGTCGCCCGGCGGACAGGGGCGCCGCGCGGTGCGGGCAGATGTCGCGCATCGCATAGACCTGACCCGCGCGGGTCCGTCCGACCAGCACCGGCTCGCCCAGCAGTTCGTGGCGCTTGAGCGAGGCGGGGGCGACGTCGCGCGACAGGGCGACGAAATACCAGGCGTCCAGCACAAACCCGGTGCCGAAGGCGGCCGTCGGGGCCTTGGCTTCGGGGGAACTGGCGGAGAGGGGGGCGCTGTCGGCTGGGCTCATGCGAACACTTTAGCGGGACGCGACGGTGAAGTCTTGACCGGCCGCATCCAATCGCGCCCTGTGTGACGACCCGTGGAGAGACGCGGGCGTATCGCCCGACCGCCGAGGGACAGACCATGAAGACCTTGACCGCCATCGCCGCCGTCGCCGGGGCCATCGCCTTTGCTAGCGGCGCGCCCGCCCTTGCCCAGGCGCACGGCGACCATGGCCACCACCCGGCCCCCGCGCAGGCCGGGGCCCCGGAAGCCGGCCACGCCCATGCCCATGCCGACTTCGAGTCGGGCCGGTTCCATGTCCGCGTCGATGGACCCGGGCACCCGGTCGGCGACGTCATAATGATCCCCGGCCTGTCCTCGTCGCCCCACGCCTTTGACCTGCTGACCGAGGAGCTGAAGGGCCGCTACCGCGTCCACCGCATTCATGTGCAGGGCTTTGCCGGCGCGCCCGTCGGGGACAATGCCACAGGTCCCGTCGCCGCCCCGGTGGCCGAGGAGCTGGCCCGTTATATCGCCGAACAGGGGCTGAACAGGCCGGCGGTGATCGGCCATTCGATGGGCGGGAGCATCGGCATGATGCTGGCAGCGCGCCATCCCGACAGTGTCGGCAGGCTGATGGTCGTCGACATGATCCCCTTCATGGGGGCGATGTTCGGTGGTGCCGCGGCAACCCCGGAGAACGTCGCGCCTATGGCGGACCAGATCTATACCGGCATGACAACCGCACCCGAGGAGTCCTACCGGCAACAGGCCGCCGCCGCCGTGACGGGGATGATCCGGACGGAGTCCCTGCGCGCCGGACCGCTGCAGGACTCGGCCCGCAGCGACCGGGCGGTCTCCGCGTCGGCCTATCGCGAGCTGATCGTCACCGATCTTCGGCCGGAGCTGCCCCGGATCAAGGCCCCCACAACCGTCCTCTATGTGGCCTTCGACTTCCCGGGCATGACGCCCGCGATAACCGACGGCATCTACGGGGCCTCGTTCGCCAACCTGCCCGGCGCGACCCTGACCCGGATCGATGACAGCGCCCATTTCATCATGCTGGACCAGCCGGTCCGTTTCGCGGCAGAGGTGAAGGCGTTTCTCGAATAGGCCTGCGAAG
>CANMXH010000085.1 GCA_947501315.1 Caulobacteraceae bacterium
CTCGGCGACCCTCGACTGGGTCAACCAGCAGCTCTGGGCCAATGGCGACAAGGTCGGGATCACCGGCTTCTGCTGGGGCGGCAAGGTGGTGTGGCAGGCCTGCGCCCGCTTCGCCGTGCTGGATGCCGGCGTAGCCTGGTACGGCCGCCTCGCGCCCGCGGCGACCGCGACGCCCGAACAGGCTGCGGCGGGCCAGCCCTGGCCGGTCAATCTGGCCGATGATCTGAAATGTCCGGTGCTGGGCCTCTACGGCGGTCAGGACCGCGGGATCCCCCTGACCAGCGTCGAGGCCATGCGCGAGGCCCTGCAACGCGCCGGCCAGACCGCCAGCGGCATCCATGTCTATCCGGACAGCCCGCACGCCTTCCACGCCGACTATCGCGACAGCTATCGGGCGGTTGACGCCGCCGACGGCTGGAGCCGGCTGCTGGCCTTCTTCAATGAGCGACTGAAAAACTAGGCCCGTTGTCCTGGCGGCCTGCGGTGGCCGACAGGTTCATCACAAAGGGCACGAAGAATTCACAAAGGACACGACGGGACCGGGGATGGGGCCGGGTCCAGGGATCCCGACATCTGGTCGGGAAATTGCGGCTTTCGCCGCCTTTTGATCGAGGCCGTGGCCTTGATCCCGGCTCTTCCAGCTGAATCGAGCGCCCGGGCTCTCGTCATCCGCTCAGGACACGTTGTGTCCTTTGTGAATTCTTCGTGCCCTTCGTGACGAACCAGCCATCGCCAACGGGAAGAGCTCAGGCCTTCTGGTCGAAATTCCCGCCGGTGGCACCCGCCGCCGCATAGGCCGCATTGCCCGCCGCCGCGCCGGAGCCCTTGGCTGCAACGACCACCATGGCCGGGCGCACGGTGCGGCCGAACAGGGCGTAGCCGGCTTGCAGCGTCTGGATCACCTGTCCGCCCTGAACCGTGTCGGACGGCTGTTCCATCATGGCCTGATGCAGGTGGGGGTCGAAAGCCTCACCCGGCTCGGGGGCGACGCGCTTCAGATTGTTGCTCTCGAAGGCCTGCAGCAGCGACTTCTGGGTCAGCTCCAGCCCGGTGACCAGACCGGCCTCGCCGGCGTCGGCGTCCTTGGGGGCCGCCTGCAGCGCCCGCTCCAGATTGTCGGCCACGCCCAGCAGGTCGCGGGCGAAACGCTGGATGGCGTAGGCGCGGGCGTCGTTGGACTGGGTCTCGGCCCGTTTCTTCGTGTTCTCGGCCTCGGCGACAGCGCGCAGGGCGCGGTCCTTCCACTGGTCGCGCTCGGCGATCAGGGCGTCGATGGGCCCGAGGCCGTCATCCAGACCAGCCTCGGCTTCAGCCTCCGCGATGTCGGCGGCCAGCTCTTCGGAGTGGGGGAGGTCGTCGTGTGTGTCGCTCAAGTCTCTTGTCCGTCCAGCATTCGCCCCAGCACCCGGGCGGTATAGTCCACCAACGGTATGATGCGGGCATAGTTCAGTCGCGCGGGTCCGATCACGCCGATGGCGCCCAGGACCCTCTGCCGGCCCGTCATATAGGGTGCCGCGATCACGGCGGAACCCGAAAGCGAAAAGAGTCTTGTTTCCGCCCCGATGAAGATGCGCACACCCTGGGCCGTCGACACCCCGTCCAGCAGGCCGATCAGCTGTTCCTTCTGCTCCAGGTCGTCGAACAGGATGCGGACCTTCTCCAGATCCTCGGCGGTTTCGCGGTCGTGCAGCAGATTGGCCCGGCCACGCACGATCAGCGATCGTTCGCGCTCGGCCCCGCCTGACCAGGCGGCCATGCCGTCCTCGACCAGACGGGCGGCGGCGGCGTCCAGCTCGCGGCGGGCGGCATCCAGTTCGGTGCGCATCTCGGTGCGCGCCTCGTGCAGGGGCCGGCCCTTGAGCCGGGCGTTGAGGAAGTTGGAGGCCTCGGTCAGGGTGGAGGGGGTGACGCCCGCTTTCAGCGGCATCAGCCGGTTCTCGACCGAGCCGTCGTCCCCGACCAGCACCGCCAGGGCCTGATCGTGGCCCAGGGCGACGAATTCGACATGTTTGACCCCGGCCTCGCGCACCGGACTGGCCACGATACTGGCCCCGCCGGCCAGACCCGACAGCAGGCTGGACGCCTCGTTCAGGGCCTCGTCGAAACTGCGGCCCCGTCCGGCCAGCCTCGCATCGATCTCGCGCCGTTCCTCGGTCCCGAGGTCGCCGATCTCCAGCAGGCCGTCGACGAACAGTCGCAGGCCGGCGTGGGTGGGGATCCGCCCCGCCGAGGTGTGCGGCGCGCCCAGCAGCCCCGCCAGGGTCAGATCCTGCATGGTGTTGCGGATCGAGGCGGGGGACAGGGCGATGCCCGTCTGGGACAGGGTCCGCGAGCCGACCGGGTCCCCGGTTTCCAGATAGGTTTCGACAATGCGCCGAAAGATATCGCGGGCGCGCTCGTCCATTGCGGCCAGACCGGCCGGGCTGCCGTTGAACGGCGAAGGGTTGGGGGCATACAGGCTCACGGTTTCAGGATAAGCAGCGCCGCCGCCCCGTCCAAGGAAATCCCGCATGACCACCGCCCGTCCGTCCGCCCGCACTCCCGAACAGCTCCGCCTCGTGACGCTGGAGACCGGCGTCAACCGCTATGCGGAGGGCTCCTGCCTGGTCACCTTCGGCCACACCAGGGTGCTGGTGACGGCCTCGGTCGAGGAAAAGGTGCCCGGCTGGATGCGCAATACCGGTCAGGGCTGGGTCACGGCCGAATACGGCATGCTGCCCCGCGCCACCCACACCCGGGGCCGCCGTGAGGCCGCCGCCGGCAAACAGAGCGGCCGGACGCAGGAAATCCAGCGGCTGATCGGCCGCTCGCTGCGCGCCGTCGTCGACCTCAAGGCCCTGGGGGAGCGTCAGGTGACGCTGGACTGCGATGTCATCCAGGCCGATGGCGGCACCCGCACGGCGGCGATCACCGGTGCCTGGGTCGCCATGGCCAGCGCCTTTGACTATCTGCGCGCCGAGGGGTTGCTGAAGGCCGACCCCATCCTCGATCAGGTCGCGGCCGTCTCGTGCGGCGTCTGCAACGACCAGCCGGTGCTGGACCTCGACTATGAGGAAGACTCCGAGGCCGAGGCCGATTCCAATTTCGTGCTGACCGGCGCCGGGGCGATCGTCGAGATTCAAGCCACGGGCGAGAAGCGCGGCTTCTCCCGCGCCGAATTCGACCGGCTGTTCCAGCTGGCCGAGGGCGGTTGCGCCGAACTGTTCGCCCTGCAGCGGGCCGCCCTGGGGCGCTGAACGGCCCCCTGACCCGCTTCCAAGCGGGGCAAAAGCGTGCCAATCCTGACGCCTGAACCCTGATCGGAGAGCCCTGATGCGCCGGACCGTCCTCGCCCTGCTGGCCGTCGGCGCGCTCGCCGGGGCCTGCAGCCCGCCCGCCGAGACGCCCGGCGGTGAGCCGGCTGCCGCCCCGGTCACGCCGGCTCCAGAAATGCCTGCCGACGCCCCGCCGCAGGAGGAGGTTGATCCCGCGGCCGTCATCACGCCTGCCGGCGCCCCGGTATCCTGTCTGAACGACATTGGGGAAGAAGCGGCGCAGCGTCTGGTCGACCGCTGTATCGCCGTCAGCCCTGCCACCCGTCCGCCCTGCAATGTCGCCAATGCGTGCGCGCTGATCCAGGACGAGATCGACCGGTCCTGCGAGATGTACACGCCGGGAGATGCCAGGCCCCCGCAGTGCGAGGCATGAAGCCCGGTTCCGGCGCGGTTTAACCGTTCCTGTACCGCAAACGGCTAATCTGCGGGACATGACGCCCGTTCCGACGCCCCCCGACCTGCGCGCCCTGACCACCCTGCGGTTTCTCGCAGCCCTGTGGGTTGTGCTCTACACGGCCTGGCCGCACCTCGATGTCGGCTTCGTCCCGGTCGCCGTGACCAAGGGCTATCTGGGCGTCGAGACCTTCTTCATTCTCTCCGGCTTCATCCTCAGCCACGTCTATCTCGAGGCGGCGGGCGAGAAGCGGTTCCGTTACGGCGGCTTCCTGTGGGCGCGGCTGGCGCGGGTCTATCCCCTGCATCTGGTCACCCTGTTCGGCATGATCGGGCTCGGTGTGGTCGCGACGGCCGCCGGGATGAGTATCGACGGCAGCCTGACGGACTGGCGTGATCTTCCGGCCCATCTGACCCTGACCCACGCCTGGGGCCTGGCCGGCAGTTCGGCCTTCAACCACCCGTCCTGGTCGATCTCTGCGGAATGGGCGGCCTATCTCGGCTTCCCCGCCTTCGCCTTCGTGGCCTGGCGGCTCAGGGCCCGGCCGGTGCTCGCGACCGTGCTGGCTGCGGGCTTTGCACTCGCCCTCTACGCCGCCTTCGAGTTCCTGGCGGGCTATGCCCTGACCGAGGCGACCTTCCGCTGGGGTGCACTGCGGATCGTGCCGTGTTTCGCCCTCGGCTGCGCCCTCTATCTGATCCATCGCCGCGGCGGCGTGCCCTTCGCCGGGCCGGTGGCACTCGTCAGCGGGGTGGCCGTGCTGGTCAGCGCCTCGCTGGGCCTGTGGGACGCGATCACCGTCCTCGCCGCCGGGGGTCTGATCCTGGGGCTGGGCTCGCTGGAAAACAGCCGCGCCGGCGTTCTGGGCTCGAAGCCCGGGGTCTATCTCGGGGAGATCAGCTATTCGATCTACATGGTCTGCGCGCCGGTGCTGCTGCTGACCACCAATGTTGCGGCGCGGCTGACCGGGGCCGACGACAAGCGGTTTCACATCCTTGTGTGGCTGGGGCTGGTCGCGGCGATTCCGGTCGCGGCCATGGTCACCTACCACCTCGTAGAACGCCCGGCCCGCAAGGCTTTGAGAGGTCTCGCCGACCGACGCGCGGCACGATCCGCCGCGACGAAAGCGCGCACGAACTCGCCCGACAGGGGACTTCAACCCCCGGAAACTATCGTCTAAGGACTAGTGGTCTGAAACGGGTCGGGAACCACGCCAGCATGTTGAAACGGCTCACAGCCGCTGTGGTGGCAGCGACGCTCGGATTTTCGGCGCTGGGCCATGCCCCCGCCGCGAAGGCCGATGAGCCGTTCTGGCAGTGTGTGACCTTCGCCCGCATGTATTCGGGCATCAACATCTTCGGCGACGCCCTGACCTGGTGGCGTCAGGCCGAGGGCAGGTTCCGTACGGGCGACCGTCCCGAGACCGGATCGGTCCTGGCCTTCCAGCCCAGCGGCCGCATGACCCGCGGCCATGTGGCCGTGGTTTCGGAAATCCTCACCGATCGGGTGATCCGTGTCACCCACGCCAACTGGGGCGGCAGCCGTGGGCGGGTCGAGGAAAACGTCACCGTCGTGGACGTTTCGTCGGAAGGCGACTGGACGGCGGTCAAGGTCTGGTACAACCCGATCAATGACCTCGGCACGTCTGTCTATCCGACCTACGGGTTCATCCACAAAGCCCCGGCCCTGCCGTCCGACGGCGTACTCATGGCCGCGGCTCCGACGGCGGACGGTCAGCCCTGACCGCCAGTATCAAGCGCCGGGCTTGACCGGCCCGGGCTGTCCGCGCTTGCTGTCGGCGAACCCGGAGTCCCGCCATGCGCCGCCTGTTTGCCGCCCTTTCCGTTCTTGCGCTTGCCGCGTGTTCACCGGCTGAGGCTCCCGCACCGCCGCCGGCGGCCCCCGAGCCCGCGCCGGTACTCGGGGGAGTCGATCTCGCAAAACCGGTCCGCGCCCTCGGCACCGAGCCGTTCTGGAGCGTCGAACTGACCGGAACGGAGATGGTCTATACGACCCCTGAACCCCCCGGCCAGCGTGCGCGTCAGCCGGATCCCCTGATCCGGGGTACAACCGCGATCTGGGAGGCGGAGACCGTTGACGGGACCACGCTCAAGGTCACCCTGATCGCCACCGAATGCTCGGACGGGATGAGCGACCGCACCTATCCGCTGACGGCCATGGTGACGGTCGGCGATCGGGCCCTGACCGGCTGCGCCGCCTCGACCGCCGCCATCACCTCCACCGGCGAAAGCGGCCCGGTGGTCGAATAGGGTTCAGCCGGCCGCCGCTTCGCGCAGGGTCCGCATCGCGCCCAGCCGGGCGAACGCCACCAGCAGGGCCTTGCGCCGCGCCGGGGCCAGGGGTGTCGGCGGGGCCTCGCGCACCACCGCCCCGCCGAAGCCGTCGGCGACGATCAGCCCGGGCTCGTCGGGCAGGACGTCATCCGGGAACCCGGGTGCCACGGCGAAATAGAAGGCATCGCAGAACGGGCCGTATTCGCCCCATTTGCGGTCGACGCGAAAGTCCTCGACCCCCGACTTGACCTCACAGATGACGATGTCGCCGCATGGCCCCAGCGCCATGACGTCGGCGCGGCGGCCATTGGGCAGGCCGACCTCCAGCAGGGGGGCATAGCCGAGGTCGACCATCAGCCGCGCGGCACCACGCGTCACCGCCAGCGTGGTCTGCGGCCGGCTGAAAACGAGATCGATCTGGAGCAGGGCGGCGGCCATGCCACCTTTATGTTCGGCATATGTTCCGAATTCAAGCGACTGATGAACAGGCGACAGCCCGCGGCCACCCTACCGCCCGGTGTGGACCACCGTCCCGGTGTCGAGGCCCAGGGCGCGGGCGCGGGCAATCAGGCGGGCGCGGTCGGCCTCGTCAGGGCTCTGGCTGCGGTGCCAGACCCACCAGTCGGACTTGTTCGGCAGGGCCAGAATGGCCCAGCTGTAGTCGGGCGCATGGTCCCAGACCCAGTAGTTCTGCCCCGCAAGCCCGCCCACGCCCAGCAGGCCCGTCAGGGTGAAGCGGAACCGGGCATTGTTGCCCGGATCGATGACGCGAGCATTGGCACGCAGGGTCTCGACCACGCCATCGGCGCGGCGGGTGCAGGTCACGACGATGGAATAGCGGTTGGCCTGGCTCTGCGGATTGAAGTCGATCTGGGCTCGTCGGCAGTCCTTCTGGGCGTCGTTCGGACTGCGCGCGATCTCGAACCAGCGGCCGTCGAACTGGTCCAGAACGATGTCGCGCGACTGGGCGGCCGCCGGTGCGGCCACCGTCATCAGGGCAGCGGCGATCAAGGCGGATCGGAATGGTCTCATGTCGGGTTCCCTGCGGTGTCTGGCGTCCAGATACGAGTGAACCCTGTGCCGGGTTGCCCGTCTAGAGGATGAAACGGCTCAGGTCGGCGTCGCGCGCCAATTCGGCGACCAGATTCCGCACCCGGTCGCCGTCGAAGGCGACGGTCTGGCCGGACAGGTCGGAGGCCCTGAAACTGGTTTCCTCCAGCACCCTTTCCAGCACGGTGACCAGTCGCCGTGCGCCGATGTTCTCGACCGCGCCATTGGCCGCCACGGCGGCGTCGGCCAGGGCCTCGACCGCATCTGCCGTGAAGGTCAGGGTCACATCCTCCGTCGCCAGCAGGGCCTGGTTCTGGCGGATCAGATTGGCCTCCGGCTCGGTCAGGATGCGCACGAAATCGTCCCGGGTCAGGGCCTTCAACTCGACCCGGATCGGCAGCCGGCCCTGAAGCTCGGGCAGCAGGTCCGAAGGCTTGGCCACATGGAAGGCGCCCGAGGCGATGAACAGGACATGGTCGGACTTCACCGGCCCGTATCTGGTGGAAACGGTGGTGCCCTCGATCAGCGGCAGCAGGTCGCGCTGCACCCCTTCGCGGCTGACATCGCCGCCGGAACGGTCGGACCGGCCCGCGACCTTGTCGATCTCGTCGATGAAGACGATGCCCTCATTCTCGGCCAGCATCAGCGCCTCGGTGGTCAGGCTTTCCTGATCCAGCAGCCTGTCACTCTCCTCGGTGACCAACGGCGTCTGGGCGTCGCGAACCCGCAGTTTGACGGTCTTCGTCCGCCCGCCGCCGAGCTTGCCCAGCATCTCGGACAGATTGATCATGCCGACATTGCCGCCGCCGGGGATGTCCAGCCCCTGCATCGGCGAGGCGGTGTCGGCCAGCTGGATCTCGATCTCCTTGTCGTCCATCTCCCCGGCGCGCAGCTTCTTGCGGAAGCTCTCGCGGGTCGCGGGCTGCGAGCCGGGACCGACCAGGGCGTCGAGAATCCGCTCCTCGGCCGCCGCCTCGGCCTTCGCCTTGACCTCGCTGCGCCGCCGGTCGCGCACCATGACGAGGGCCGCCTCGACGAGGTCGCGCATGATCGAGTCGACGTCGCGGCCGACATAGCCGACCTCGGTGAATTTGGTCGCCTCGACCTTGAGGAAGGGCGAGCCGGCCAGCCGGGCCAGCCGCCGGGCGATCTCGGTCTTGCCCACGCCGGTGGGCCCGATCATCAGGATGTTCTTGGGCGTGACCTCGTCGCGCAGGTCATCCGGCACCCGCTTGCGCCGCCAGCGGTTCCTGAGAGCCACGGCCACGGCACGCTTGGCATCGTCCTGGCCGACGATGAAGCGGTCGAGTTCGGAGACGATTTCGCGGGGGGAAAGGTCGGTCATGGGATGCAGATGGGGCAGCGCCCTCCCGTTTGGGAGGGCTGGTTCATCACGAAGGACACGAAGAAGGTCACAAAGAACACGAAGGGGTCAGAGCACGAGGCGCCGCAGGCCGTTTTTGAGCATGACGGTATTGAAATTGATCAGGTAACCGAGGCGCACGTCGGAGAAGCGGAGATAGGTCAGGACCTGGGCTGTATGGATCGACGCAAGAGCGTCGATCGATTTGATCTCCACCACGACAGCCCGTTCGACCAGAAGATCGAGGCGATAGCCGACATCCATACGAACCTTGCCGTAGGTGATCGGCAAGGCCGCCTGACGCTCGACCGCCAATCCGGCCTGCTGCAGTTCTTCCGCAAGACAGGCTTCGTAGACGGATTCCAGCAGGCCCGGGCCCAGCGCCTTGTGAACAGCAAAGGCGGCGTCCAACACCGCGCGGCCAACACGTTCGGTGGCTGCCGGCAAGGGCTCGGTCTCTTCGTGTCCTTCGTGCATCCTTGGTGTTCTTTGTGATGAACCGACCGGCGGCGGGGGGCTACCCCAAAGCCTCAACCGTCAGATTGCCGTTCGTATAGACGCAGATCTCCGCCGCGATCTCCATGGCGCGGCGGGCGATGGTTTCGGCGTCCATGTCGGTGTTGTCGATCAGGGCGCGGGCGGCTGACAGGGCGAAATTGCCGCCGGAGCCGACCGCCGCCACGCCGTGTTCGGGTTCCAGCACATCACCCACGCCGGTGACGGTGAAGATGGCACCCTTGTCCGCCACCAGAAGCATGGCTTCCAGCCGCCGCAGATAGCGGTCCGTGCGCCAGTCCTTGGCCAGATCAACGCAGGCCCGGGCCAGCTGGTCCGGATACTGCTCCAGCTTGGCTTCAAGCCGCTCGATCAGGGTGAAGGCGTCGGCCGTGGCCCCGGCGAAGCCCGCCAGCACCTTGCCGCCCGCCAGCACCCGCACCTTGCGCGCGGCGCCCTTGACGATGGTCGGGCCCATCGAGACCTGCCCGTCGCCGGCGATGACGGTTCGACCATTCTTGCGCACCGCCAGGATGGTGGTGCCGTGCCAGTCAGGAAAATTGGGATTCGCATTCATCATCCCTCCCAGATGGAGAC
>CANMXH010000086.1 GCA_947501315.1 Caulobacteraceae bacterium
ATCCGACGCCCTCCCCACCGACGGGATGGGCAGGAGTCTGGCACGGGTCCCGGTCATGATGGCTGATGACGCTGATTTTTTGGGAAGGGTCGTGGAATCAGAGGGTTGGCAGGGCGGGATATGCTGACAATCGGCGGATTGGCAGCAGTCAGGGTCCTTCTCCCAATGGGAGAAGGTGGCCCGGAGGGCCGGATGTGGGTCGGCTGGTTGGTGCGGCGAAGCCGCCCCCTGGCGGTCGACCCACACCCTTTCGCCTTGCCGATCGCTTCGCTCCCGGAGGCTCAAGCCCTCTCCCAATGGGAGAGGGTTCAGCTGGCCCGGCGGATCAGTTCATCCGCCAGATCAGCGGTCAGATAGCCGTCAGCCAGTCTTCCGTTGGCGACCTGCCAGCGGCGGAGGGCGGCGCGGGTGTTGGCGCCGATGACGCCGTCGACACCCTGGGTATCAAATCCGAGCCGGGTCAGGGCGGCCTGGGCCCCGATGCGCTGATCGCGGGACAGGGGGGCGTCGTCGGGCCAGGTGGCGACGAGACCGGGCCGGCCGGCGATGCCGTCGGCGGTCAGGCCGATGGCGAGGGCATAGGAGACCGAGTTGTTGTAACGGCGGATCACAAAGTGGTTGGGCAGGGCCAGGAAGGCGGGGCCGCGTGCGCCCTGTGGCAGGAGGATGACCGCCTCTTCCTGCGCCTCGGCGGCGTTGGGGGCACCGTCCCGCGCGAGGGTGACGCCGCGCCGGGCCCATTCGCGCCAGGTGTGGCGAGGGCCCTCGGCCTCGGCATAGTCGAAGCCGGCGGGCAGAATGACCTCATAGCCCCAGCTCTGGCCGGGCTTCCAGCCGGCGCGGGCCAGCAGATTGGCGGCCGAGGCGAGGGCGTCGGCGTCCGAACCCCAGATGTCGACCTTGCCGTCGCCACTCTGGTCGACCCCGAGGCGCAGATAGGCGTCGGGCATGAACTGGGTCTGGCCCATGGCCCCGGCCCAGCTGCCTTTCAGGCCGGCGCGGTCGCGGCGACCATCAAGGACGATATCGAGGGCATTCTTGAGCTCGCCCTCGGCCCAGTCGCGGCGGCGGCCGTCATAGGCCAGGGTGGCAAGGGAGCGGATGACGTCATAGTCGCCCTGGACGGCGCCGAAGGCGCTCTCATTGCCCCAGATCGAGACCAGGATTTCGGTCGGTACGCCGAAACGCTGAACCACCTCCCACGGCACACGATCGGTACGGGCGCGGCCTTGGGCGATGCGGGTGGCCGAGGCGGCGGACTGGACATAGGTGCCGGCCGGGCGGCTGAATTCGGGCTGGTTGCGGTCGAGGCGGATGACCGAGGGGTCGGGGGTCAGGCCGTCCAGTTCACGCTCATAGTCCGCGCGGCGGGCACCGCCATGGCGGGTGAGGAAGCCCTGTTTCCAGCCATCGAATCCGGCCTGGTCGACGACCACAGGGACAGCGGCGGGCGCGTCGGCGGGGGAGGCCGGGGCAGTGGCAGCCGGTGCCGGGTCCCGGGTCCGGGCGACCGCCCCGACGGGCGGCACCTCGGGCAGCATGGGCGCGCAGGCGGCGACGGAGGCGATGAGGATGAGTCGAAGTCTGATACGCATGGCGGTAGCTGTAGAGTCCCCTGGAGCCGAACCCTCATAACAAGTGCGCGAGGGCTGTATGGCCTGCTGCAATCGTCGGGCCAGAACGAGACCGCCTGATCAGGTCGTGGCGGGATGTGTCGTTCGGGACGCGCGGCAGGGATGAAAATCGCGGGGGGAGGGGTGTGGTCCAGCGTGATTTCCCCGTTCCGCTTCATTAAATCGCTGTTTTGTTGAAGGTTTTGTAGTTTCGGCGCAGGTCCTGATCAGCTCTGAGATCCGATACGGCCTGGTGGCGGAGGGGCGACGCAACGGGGGTTCAACCCCGTAGACCCTCCGTTCGACTCGGAGGCCAGGCCTCCAGAGTTTTTGGGCACGCTATCGCTCGCCGCGCAGGCGTCCGCACACCAACCATAGCCGACCTCCGGCCACTCCCGCCTTGCAGACCCCGTCCGTCCGCGGTTGACGATTCCGGGAAGCCTCTCTATACGCACCGCTCCGCCGCAGGTTCGTCTTGCGGCTTTTCTGTTTTGCTTTGCCCCAGGACGACGACCATGAAGGTCCGTAGCTCGCTCAAGTCGCTGAAGACCCGCCACCGCGACTGCAAGGTCGTGCGCCGCAAGGGCGTCGTCTATGTGATCAACAAGACCGACCCGCGCTTCAAGGCGAAGCAGGGCTGAGTTGGCGCGCTAACGCGGGCGACGCGGTCGCCCGCTGCTTGAGCGCGGAAAAGTTTCAGGGCTGCGGACTTGTCCGCAGCCTTTTTCGCGTCTGCCACTGACGGTCGTTGAGTCGCGCGGGACGACGTGGTTAGCGTCCCGATCAAATCCCTTTCGCTCTCCGGTGGCCTGATGCCGTCGCGAGCCGTGTTCCCGGAGTATTCCCTTGGCCGACGACGCTTCCTTCGATTCCTCGCCCGACGTCCTCAACTCGGCGGCCCAGGGCCGGCTGCGCACCGTGATCGAGCGGCTGGAGCGGCTGGAAGAGGACAAGGCTGCCATCATGGCCGACATGAAGGAGGTCTTCGCCGAGGCCAAGGGCGAGGGCTATGACGTGAAGATCCTGCGCAAGGTCATCCGTATCCGCAAACAGGACAAGGCCAAGCGGCAGGAGGAGGATGCGATCCTCGACCTGTATCTGTCGGCGCTCGGGGAACTGTAGGACCCGGTTTTTCCATCCTCTCATCCCCGTGAATGCGGGGACCCGGTCCTGTCCAGCGAGACGCCGGCGGTTCTGGACAAGCGGTTGTGGGTCGGCTTCCCTGTTGCATCATCCAAAGCACTGGGTCCCCGCGTTCGCGGGGATGAGCGGGATTGTGAAACGGAAAGCGGTCGACCCCTTCGAAGCCCAGCGCAAGGCGGCCCAGCGGGCGGCGCTGAATGCCCTGAGACGCGCCCGCCGCTCGGCCGAGAAGGCGGGCGTTTCGCTGTCTGACTGGGAGGGGGAGTTCATCGAGTCGGTCAGCGAGCGGGTCAAGACTCACGGCCGCGCCTTCGGCGACCCTGAAAAAGGCGCGCCGGGGCAGGCCCTGTCTGCCCTGCAGGGCCGCAAGCTCAAGGAGATCACCGCCAAGGCCAAGGGCGAGGCGCCGAAGGGGCGGTGGGGGCGGAAGGAGAGGGATTAGGGCTTGGGGCTTGGGAAGTGACCGGCCCAATCACTAAGCCCCAAGCCCCAATCCCTAGAGCAGGATCTTCCGGAACGTCAGGCTGACCAGCCGGCCCTGGGGGTCGAGGTAGTCGGGCTGGTAGTTGAGCGGCGTGCCGCCACTGCTGGCCGTGACCTCCGGACGGGTGTCGAACAGGTTCTGGACCCCGAAGCTGACCCGCCCGCCCTTGAGCCAGGGGAATCTGGCCACCCAGGAGGCCTGGGAGTTGAGGTCGATGAAGACGTTCAGATTGACCGTGGCCTGATCCGAGAAATTCAGATCCGGGCCGGTGCCGCCGTCGACGCGGGTGCCCTCGCGCCAGTTGGCGTTGACGAAAGCCCCCATGCCGTTGCGGAAGACGCCGCCCTGGGCCTGGATCTCGTTGCGGGGGCTGCCGCCGCGCGACCCGGTGGCCGCGCCGTCCAGCAGGTCGAGGACGGGCAGGCCGGTGGCGATGACGATCTCATCCTGCAGGCGGACGGTGTGATAGATCGACAGGTTGAAACGGCCCTGGCCGGGCCGCATGCCGCCCATGGCGCTCATGGCCCCCATAAAGCCGCCGCCGCCGCCGCCCGGGCCGCCCTGGCCCATGCGGATCGGCCCGCCGCCGCCGCCGCCGCCGCCGGGGATACCGGCCGGGCGCGCGCTGCCGGGCGTTCCGGGCAGGGGCGTCGCTGCGGGGGCTGCGGCCCCGAAGGCGCGCGAGTAGTTGAAGCCGGAGCGGATATCCTGACGCTCGAACCGCTCGAAATTCAGCGGACGGGCATCGAAGGCGACGAGGACGCCGCCGCTGCGGACGAAGCGGCCGGGCAGGGCGGCCTCGAGGTCCGGGGTCAGGGTCGGGAAGGCGGAGATGGCGTCTTCCGTGAGGCTGCGGGTCCAGGTCGACTGGATGCGGAAGTCGGTCTCGGTCCAGGGCTTGAAGTTGAAGCCGGCCTTCCAGACCTGACGGTTGTCCGAGTTCAGGTTCTGGTTGCCGCCGTCGATGCGGGTGACCAGCACCGTCTGGTTGGTGCGGAAGTCGAACACCGGCACGTTGGGGGTCGAGATGATCGGGTCATTCAGCTGGGAGATCGTCGGGGCACCGTTCTCGTCGGTGTAGCTGACGTTCAGGGACAGGGCCTCGATCGGGGACCAGTTGATGCCAAGGCCGAGGGTGGTCAGGCCGCCGAAGTCCGACAGCTCCTCATAGCCGACGTTGAAATTGGCCGACAGGTCGCCGATCGCGGTCAGGACGTCCCGGCGGCGGCTGGCGATGGGGATGTTGAAACTGGCCTGGCTGTTGAAGCGGTCGCGCGACTGGGAGCGGTCGAGGGTCAGGCCCGAGCGGATGCTGGTGGAATCCAGCGAGCGGGTATCGGCCCCGAATCTGAAGGTCGAGGAGATGCCACCGGCCGGCAGGTCATAGACGTCGCCGGTCAGCACCAGCTCGGTCGACAGCACCTGGGAGACGGAGTTTGCGGTGTCGTTGGAAAGGCGGACGAAGTCGGACGACGACAGCCTGCCGTAGGGGTTGGCCGTCGGGTCGTTGGCGTTCAGACGCGACTGGAAGGGGCCGACCGTATCGAAGCCGCGGCCGCTGAGGGTGTCGGTTTCGACGCGGTCGTAGTTGCCGGACAGGGTCCAGCGCCAGTCCTCGCCGAGAAAGCCGTCGACGACGAGGCCGATGCCGCCGGTCAGGCTGTCGGTCTCGCGGTTGAGAGGGAGGGCGTCCAGCAGCCGGCTGACCCGGGTGGGCGAGGTCGCGGTCGGGCTGGAGAAAGGATTGCCAGTCGGGATCGTCAGGATGACGCCGGGCAAGCCGTTGAAGCTGAGGCTGGAGCGATCCTCGAGGCTGGCGCTGAGCGTGGCCTGGGTGGTGTTGTTGAGGTCGCGCTTGTAGGTGCCCCGGGCGGTGGTGCGCTCGCTCTCGGCCAGAAGGGTGCGATAGGCGTCGACGTCGTCGAACACGGTCGAGCCTGCGTCGCGGACGATGTCGCGCTCGGACTCGAACAGGGGGCTGGAGCGCTCGTGCTCGGCGTCAACTGACCAGCGGGTCGGGCCCGAGATGTGGAGCAGGTTGCCCTTGATCTCGGCGGTGGTGCGGCCGCCCTGGACCGGCAGACGCCCTGCGAGCTCGGTGGTGGTCGAACGGAAGTTGGACCTGAGCACGAAATTGACGACGCGCTGGTCGGCGGCATAGCCGTATTCGAGCGCGACCTCCTCGGGCAGGATGTCGACCCGCTCAATGGCTTCCGGCGGCACGCCCTGGATTTCCCGGAAACCGGAGATGCGGCGGCCATTGACCAGGAACACCGGCGGGCCGTCGGCACGACCGCGCGAACTGCGGGTCAGGGGCTCCAGATAGGTCAGCAGTTCGGCGATGTTCGAGGCCCCGTAGGCCGCGATCTGCTCGGCACTCAGGGTGACATCGGGCGGGATGTCGGAGTTGGCGCTGCCACGCGGGCGCGCGCCGGTGGTCACGACGGAATCGAGCTCGAAGGTCGCCGCACCCGCGTCGGGCACCGGAGCCTGTGCCGCCGGAGTCTGGGTCGCCGGGGCCGGTGTCGCCGGTGACTGCGGCGGCTGTACGGGCGGCGGCGCGGTCTGGATCAGACCGGCCATCAGGCCGGACAGGGCGGTAGTGACAAGCAGCATGCGGACGAATCCCGGGGAGAAACCAGCCCTGAAACGTGCGCACCCCGAAATTCCGTCGCCTTTCAGCGAGGAAGCCAAGGGTTGGGTCCAGGACGAACCAATCCCTTTCTTTGGCACCGGGTTTGTCCGTGGCCAATGAACTTTTGGTCACAATAGGGTTGTCGACCCCGATATTCGGCACCGCTTGCCCTCGCCGTGACAGCCGGCGGGGACGTTGCTGACCCCTGAGCCGATCGGCCCGGTGGCGATATGCCTCAGCCCGCTTCCTTGAGGATGCCCTCAAGCCCCTGTTCGCGAACCTTGCGGTAGAGGGTCGAGCGCCCGATGCCGAGACGCCGTGCGATCTCGGACATGTGGCCGGCATAGACCTCGATGGCGTGCAGGATCAGGTCCCGCTCGATCTCCTCCAGGGTGCGCAGATGACCGCGCTCGTCGAGGATGCGGATCGGGGTTTCGGGCAGGGGCGGAAGGTCGATGGTGTGGACGGTGGTGGCCCCGGCCCCCTCCGTCTCGCGGCTGTCGCCGCGATCCACCTCCCCCACGGGGGGGGAGGAGAGGCCAGAGATGGCCGGGAAGTCGTGCGGTTGCAGGAAGGGCGCGTCGGCCAGGACGATGGCGCGATAGACGGTGTTTTCGAGCTGACGGACGTTGCCGGGCCAGTCGAAGGCGGTGAGCAGGGCCAGGGTCTCGCCCGAACAGCCGGCGACGCGCTTGCCTTCCTCGACATTGAAGCGGGCGATGAAGTGGTCGATCAGGGCGGGGATGTCCTCGCGACGCTCGCGCAGGGAAGGAGCCTCGATCGGGAAGACGTTGAGGCGATAGAACAGGTCCTCGCGGAAGGCGCCGGCGCGGACCTGCTGGGCCGGGTCGCGATTGGTGGCCGAGACGATGCGGACATCAACCTTGACCGCGCGTTTGGAGCCGACCGGGTCGACCTCACCCTCCTGCAGGGCGCGCAGCAGTTTGACCTGCATGTCCAGCGGCAGTTCGCCGATCTCGTCGAGGAACAGGGTGCCGCCGTTGGCTTCCTGGAATTTGCCGAGGTGTTTGTCGTGGGCGCCGGTGAAGGCCCCCTTTTCGTGGCCGAACAGGATCGACTCGATCAGGTTGGCGGGCAGGGCACCGCAGTTGACTGCCACGAAGGGCTTGCCGCCGCGGTCCGATGCCCCGTGCAGGGCGCGGGCGATGACTTCCTTGCCGACGCCGCTTTCGCCGGTGATCAGGACCGGGATGGAAGACTTTGCGGCACGGGCCCCCAGCGACTTGACCATCCGCATGGGCGGGCTGGTGCCCACCAGATCGTCGAAGGAGGTGCGGCCGGAGACGTGTTTCCTGAGCCGGCCGACCTCTGCGGTCAGTCGGGTGATCTGGAGGGCGTTGGAGACACCGACCAGCAGCCGTTCGGCCGAGACGGGTTTGACGAAGAAGTCCTGGGCCCCGGCCTGCATGGCCTTGACCACCGCATCGACGCCGCCCGAGGCGGTCAGGACGATGACAGGTGTGGTCACGCCTGCGGTGCGGATCTCGGCCAGGGCCTCCATGCCGCTCATGCCCGGCATGACCATGTCGAGCAGGACGACATCGGCCCCGCCGCCCCCGGTCAGACGATCAATGGCCTCGCCGCCGGATTCGGCGTGGATGACGGCATAGCCCTCACGCTCCAGCACGGCCTGCGCGAGGCGGCGCTGGGTCGGATCGTCGTCGACCACGAGAACGGTCTTGGCCATGGAACACCCTTCAACATCACGGTTACGGCCGGTCCTCGTTGAAGCGGGACTGGCTCATTCCGGGACGTTTTAGCGGCCACAAGGTGAAGATCGGGTTGGGGGGCAGGGTGAGTGGGGGGGTAACGGGGGCTCAGGCGGCGAGGCGGCGGCCGGGCGTCAAGGCGCAGAAGAGCATGAGGATCAGGGCTGTCCCCGGAAACAACAGGAAGGCTGACCACCAGCCGCTGCGATCGAAATCGTGGAGACGTTTGATGGTCAGGGCGAAGCAGGCCCAAACCGTGAGCGCCAGGAAAGCGAACCCAAGGGGAACAGCCAGTGCAAACGGCAGAGCATTCAGGAGGCTGGCGTCCATTCCGCGCCCAATCACGCCCAATGGGTTGTCGAGAGCCCCTCCGACGGAGGACCAGGAGAGCCTTGAGCCGGTGGCGAGGGCGCTGACGACGGACAGGCTGTAGAAGAGGGCGACCGGTATGAAATACGCACGCCGGTCCAGGCGACCGGTCGGGCTCAGAAAATATGCAATCATGGCATGCTCCCCCTGTAGCAATACTATGCAGGCGTGAGCTGATGGCAAGACCTCTAGCTTGCGCCCTCAAAACCCTTGTGCGCCTGCATCATGGCGGTGATCAGGGTCTGTTCGGCTTCGGACAGATAAGGGTTCCAGATATCGAAGATCAGGATGACGCGCATCTGGTCGGCGTCATTCCAGGCCTCGTGGTCGATGGTGTCGTCGAAGACCCAGGCCTCGCCCATCTTCCAGTCGCGGACCGTGTTGCCGACGCGGAAGCGGGCCGGGCCGGGCAGGATGAGGGGCAGGTGGGTCAGCAGGCGGACGTTGGACGAGCCGGTGTGGGCCGGGATGTGGGTGTGGGGCTGGAGGGCCGAAAAGACGGCGGTGGGGGCGAAGCCGTCCTGACGGCACATGGGCAGGGATTCGAGCAGGGCGGCGGTCCGGGGGCAGCGTTCGCAGACGGCGTCCTGACGCGCGCCGTCCTTCCACAGCCAGAGCGAGCTCCATTTGCGGGAGTGGTTCAGCTCGCCCCACTGATTGACCGGCGCACCCTTGGGGTAGGCGATATAGGGGGCGAAATCCTCCATGCCGCCGGCCAGCAGGGCCTCCAGCTCGGCCGTTATGACCGGCGTGGCCGCCTCCAGCGTCTCCAGCCAGGGAAAGAGGGCGCGGTCGTAGAAGGGGATGGCGGGCAGGCGGGGGTAGTCTAGCAGGAGCGGCTCCTGCTTCGGCGCGGTCTTGAGCCCGGCGTAGATCTCCAGCCCCTCGTCGAAGCGGTCGAGCGTGGCGGCGTCGACGGTGCTGCGCAGGGCGGCGACCTTGCCGCGCATATGGTCGCGCAGGGCCTCGGCCTGGCGGCGGACGACGCCTGATGCATGGTCCAGCTGGGCCTGAAGGGCCGGGGGCAGGCGGTCGCGCGGCGGGGCGATCTTGAGGGCGTTGCGATAGACGTCGGCGGCGGCCCGGCCCTGGCCGAGCTGTTCCAGCATGGCCGCCTTGCCG
>CANMXH010000087.1 GCA_947501315.1 Caulobacteraceae bacterium
CGCGGCCGCCGCGCGGCCGCCGAGGCCGGCTCCGGTCTGGACCGTCTGTGGGAGACGCTGGCGCCCCTGCTCCCGGCCGTACCCCCGCGAGGCCGCCGATGAAGCTCAACACACCCCGCTGGTGGTACACCCGCGACGCCCGCCACGGCGCGGTGGCCCGCACCCTGCTCAAGCCCCTGTCTTGGATCTGGGCCGCCGCCACCGCGCGCCGCATCGCCCGCGCAGAGCCCGTCGATCCGGGCATTCCGATCATCTCGGTCGGCAATCTGACCGTCGGCGGCTCGGGCAAGACCCCGGTCACCCGCGAGGCCATCCGCCTGCTGCATGAGGCCGGGATCAATGCCCACGGCCTGTCGCGCGGCTACGGCGGATCCCTGCGGGAGCCGACGCAGGTCGACGCCGCCCTCCACACCGCCGCCGACGTCGGCGACGAGCCCCTGATGCTGGCCCTCGGCGGCCCGACCTGGATCGCCCATGACCGCGTCGCCGGGGCCCGCGCCGCGGCGGGGGCCGGCGCACAGGTTCTGGTCCTCGACGACGCCCACCAGAACCCGACCCTGAAGAAGACGCTCAGCCTCATCGTCGTCGACGGTGAAACGCGCGGCGACGAATGGCCCTTCGGCGACGGCTCGGTGTTCCCTTCGGGCCCGATGCGCGAGCAACTCCAGCGCGGTCTCGCCCGCGCCGACGCGGTCGTCATCCTGCTGCCCGCCGATGCGGCCGGCGCCGATCCCGAACTGGTTCAGGCCTTCGGCACCCTGCCGGTCCATATCGCCCGGCTCAAGCCCGCCGCGCCCCCGCCCAAGGGGCCGATCGTCGCCTTTGCCGGCATCGCCAAGCCATGGAAGGTCGAGCGCGCCCTCGACGCCGCCGGCGCCGAACTGGTCGATTTCGCGCCCTTCCCGGACCACGCCGCCTTCCGCGAGGGTGATCTTGCCTTCCTCGCCGACCGCGCCGAACGGGCCCACGCCCGTCTGGTCACCACCGAAAAGGACTGGTTCCGCCTGCCGCCGGAATGGCGGGCACGGGTTCTGTCATGGCCGGTCAAGGCGACGTTCGAGGACGAGGCGGCGTTTCAGCGGCTGTTGCTGGGCGCAGTCCGGGTTTACTCCGCCCGGTAGACCACCCCGCCCCGCATCACGAACCGCACCCGCTCCAGCTCGGTGACATCCGTCAGCGGATCACCACCGACGGCGATCAGGTCCGCAGGCATGCCCGCCGTGATCCGGCCCGCATCCTGCGAAATCCGCAGATGCGCCGCCGCATTCACCGTCGCCGCCTGAATCGTCTCCAGCGGCGTCATCCCGGCCCGCACCAGCAGGGCGAACTCCTGGGCGTTGCTGCCGTGGGGCGAGACGCCCGAGTCGGTGCCGAAGGCGATCCGGACCCCGCCCGCATGGGCCCGGCGCACCATGTCCAGCATCTGCGGCCCGGCCTGCAGGGCCTTGGCCGTCTGGGCCGGGGTGAAGAAATTATCCGGCCCCTGGGCGATCCGGGTGACGAAATCCCCGGCAAGCAGGGTCGGCACCAGATAGGTCCCCTCGCGCCGGAACAGGCGGATGGATTCGTCATTCAGATAGGTGCCGTGCTCGATCGAGTCGCCGCCCGCGCGCAGGAAGGCATTGATCCCGTCGACCCCGTGGGCGTGCGCCGTCACCTGGCGGCCCATCCGGTGCGCTGCCCCGACGATTGCCGCCAGTTCCTCGTCCGAGAACTGCTGGCCCAGCCCTGCCGCCGTGTTCGACAGCACCCCGCCGGTCGCCGTGATCTTGATGATGTCGGCCCCCGAACGGACCTGCAGGCGCACCGCCCGCATACAGTCCTCGACGCCCGAGCAGATGCTCTCGCCGGAGAACAGATGCATGATGTCTTCGCGATAGCCGTTGACGTCGCCGTGACCACCGTGGACCGACACCGCCTCGCCCGACGCGATGATCCGCGGTCCGGCCACGTCGCCGCGCCGTACCGCATCGCGCAGGCCGAAGATGGTCTCGTTCGTGGCACCGAGATCGGCCACCGTCGTGAAGCCGGCCATGAGGGTGCGGCGCGCGAACCGCGCACCGGCAAAGGCCTGGTCGACATCCGACTCGGTCACATTCTCCAGCCGGCTGTTCGGGTTCTGCTCGCCGGTCAGGTGCACATGGCTGTCGATCAGGCCCGGCAGGACGAACGACGACCGCAAATCGACGATCCGGCCCTCGCCGACAAAGCCGTCGCGCACCGCGACGATCCGGTTCCCCTCGATCACGAGAGTTTTATCGCGCTGCACAATCCCGGTCGCCGGATCGGCCAGAAGCCGCCCGACCTGGACGAACGTCGTTCCCTCCACCGGAGAAACCGGTGCGGGTGCGGGGGTTTGTGCAGCGACCCCCGTGGCGGTCAACAGGGACACGGCGGCCAGCAATGATGTGATCGTCTTCACGAAATCCTCCCCAAACAGACACTGCACCATAGACCTCCGCGCGTCCGGGCCAAGGCCCGGCTTGAATCACCGGTCACAAACTGAAACAACCCGTGCCCTGTTCTGAAAACGGCTGAGAGGTGTCGTATGCGCCTGGCGAGACGAGGCTTCATTCTGGGCGGCGTGGCCATGCTTTCGGGCTGCGCCTCCGCGGCCGCGCAGACGGCGAGCCTTCAGCCGCTCGTGACTGTCACGCCCGCTCCCCAGCTTCCGGTCCGCCCGGCCGAGGTCATCACCTCCCAGCTCAACACCACTCGCCCGCTCGACCCGCGCGGTCAGGTCCGCCGGGAGCTGATGGACCGGGCCATGGCGGCGCTCGACATCCACGACCACCGCATCACCCGCCGCGACCGCATGTATCTGGTCGACTTCAAGAAATTCTCGGGCGACGAACGGCTGTACGAGGTCGACCTCGAAGGCGGCACCGTCACCCTGATGCGCACCAGCCACGGCCGCGGCTCCGACCCGGCGCACACCGGCTTCGCCACCAGCTTCAGCAACACCCCCGACAGCCACATGTCCTCGGTCGGCTCCTATGTCACCGCCGGGGCCAGCCACGGGGCCGAACAGGGCCCCAATGTCCTGCTCGACGGGCTGGAGTACACCAACAACCTGGCCCGCGAGCGCGCCATCATCATCCACGGCGCCGACTACGCCGACCCGGCCTTCCTCGCCCGCGAAGGCAAGCTGGGCCGCAGCTACGGCTGTTTCTCGGTCGCCCACGCCGACCTGCCCGCCCTGCGCGCGCGCATGGGCCAGGGCCGGCTGCTGTTCGCCTGGGCCTGACCTCCGCCTATTTCAGCACGGCCAGCAGCACCGCCACCCAGTGCACCGCCGCCGCCACCACGACATGGCCGTGCCAGATGGCACGCCGGTAGCGCATGGCCTTGTTGGCGTAGAAGATCACCCCGACCGAATACAACAGCCCCCCGACCGCCATCAGGATCAGCGGTGCCAGGCCCAGGCTCTGCATGATCGGCTGGACGGCAATCACCATCAGCCAGCCCAGCGCCAGATAGACGACGATCCAGAATCCCTTGCCCAGCCCCGGCAGCAACAGTTTGGCCAGGACGCCGAACAGGGCGATGCTCCAGACCGCCGCCGTCATGCCCCAGGCCCAGGCCCCGGTCAGATGCTGGGTCGTGAACGGCGTGTAGCAACCCGCGATCATCAGGAAGATGCCCGCATGGTCGAACCGTCGCAGCAGCGGCTGGAACCGCGGCGCGGCAAAATTATAGGCCGTCGACAACCCCAGCATGGTCAGCAATCCGACCGCATAGATCGCCGCCGCCGTCAGCCGGCCGACATGGCCGAAGCCGATCGCCAGCCCCAGCAGCATCCCGCCCCCGACCAGCGCCAGCGCCAGCCCGGTCAGATGCACAATCAGATCGGCCAGCCGCTCCTTCCCGTCGCGGTAATGGCTCGGCGGTTCGGGCGGGAGGGTGTCGGTCACGGGGCATCGGTCTCCAGCGCTCAGGATGAGCGTCGCGGGAAGCGCTGCCATACTTGGCCCTGGAGGTCCGGTTAGGCCAGTGGCTTTCGGGCTGAATGACGGATGGTGACAATCCAGACCTCGGCGTCGAGAACGGCATAGCGGATGACGTAGGGCCGGAGACTTGCAAGTTCGCGCACGCCGAACTTTTCGGGGCGGCCTCGATTCGGAAATTCACACAGGCTTTCCGAGAGTCCAATAAGGGCACCGGCCGTTCCACGCGCGGCGGCCGGGCTATAGTCCTCCAGATAGTCCCAAATGGCGATGAGGTCTTCGCGCGCCTGATCTGACCAGACTACTCGCCGCATTTCGGTGGGGGCAGCGGGTTGTCAGTCCCCCACGACAACAGCCAGCGCTTCACGGCGTCGTGGCTGACAAATCGACCTGCTTCGATATCCGCCAACCCTTTCAGGGTCGCGGCGTCCAGCGCGGCTTCGTCCTCGGAATCGAAGACGGCAGGCTCCTCGCCGAACTCATTGCCGGGATCGCTCATCCTTCGACTCTATCATCACCGGAAGAGCTTCTCACGCGCCTTCAACCCTATCGGGCAATTGCGCGAGAAGACCAACCAGGAGCGCCGCCCCTAACCCCGCTCCAGCGCGCGCCAGCCGATGTCCGAGCGGTGGAAGCCGCCGGGCCAGTCGATCTGCTTCACGGCCGCATAGGCCCGTTCGCGGGCCTCGGCGATGTCCTTGCCCCGGGCGCAGACGTTCAGCACCCGGCCGCCCGCCGCCGCCAGCTGGCCGTCGTCCCGCCGCCGGGTTCCGGCGTGAAACACCTGCACATGCGGCCCGAAATCCTGTTCGGCACCGCGGATGATCGAGCCCTCCAGCGGACTGTCCGGATAGCCCGAGGCTGCCAGCACTACACAGATCACCGTATCCGGGCTGAAGGCCGGCATCGGCGCCCGGGTCAGATCGCCCTGCGCGCAGGCCAGCAGCAGGGGTACCACGTCCCCGTCCAGCCGCATCATCAGCACCTGGCATTCCGGATCGCCGAAGCGGGCGTTGAACTCGACCACCTTCGGCCCGTCCTCCGTGGCCATCAGCCCGGCATACAGCACCCCGCGATAGGGCATGCCCTCCGCCGCCATGGCCGCCACCACCGGCTGCACGACCAGCCGGTCGGCCGCTTCCACCAGTTCCGCCGTGAACACCGGGGCCGGCGAATAGCTGCCCATCCCGCCCGTATTCGGTCCCAGATCGCCGTCATAGGCGCGCTTGTGGTCCTGGGCCCCGCCCAGCAGCACGGCGCGCTGGCCGTCGCAGACGGCGAACAGCGAGCCCTCCTCGCCGTCCATGAACTCCTCGATCACCACCCGCGCCCCGGCCGTGCCGAACCGGCCGCCCAGCATCCGCTCGATCTCGCCCTCGGCCTCGCGGCTGGTCGGGCTGATGGCCACACCCTTGCCGGCGGCCAGCCCGTCGGCCTTGATCACATAGGGGGGCTTGAACACGCCCAGCGCCTGCCGCGCCTCATGCAGCCGCTCATAGACGCCGAAGCCCGCCGTGGGGATGTCGTGCCGCTGCATGAAGGCCTTGGAAAAGGCCTTGGAGGTCTCCAGCTGCGCCGCCTTCGCCGTCGGTCCGAAACAGGGGATGCCCGCCACCGCCAGCCGGTCGGCCAGCCCGGCCTCCAGCGCCGTCTCGGGACCCACGACGACCAGATCGGCCCGGATCTCGCGTGCCAGGGCCGCCAGCCCGTCGGCGTCCGTGACCTTCATCGGCCGCAGCTCGCCCAGCGCCTCCATGCCCGGATTGCCCGGCGCAATGACCAGCCGCCGCACCAGCGGCGACTGTGCGATCTTCCACGCCAGGGCGTGCTCACGCCCACCTGATCCGACCAGCAGGATATTCATGCTCGCGCAATGACCGTACCGGCGCAGGCGGTCAAGTCGCGGATACGCGCGCGAGGCTCAAGCGCCTGCGGATGGGGCGACGTCACCTTGTCATCCCGGACGAACGCTCAAGGACCGGTTCGGCCATCTGCGGCTGCGGGGTGAGACTTCCCGGGTCACCCACCTCGCCTTCGGTCACGTCTGTCTGACGCTCGACGGCGACAAGGCGGCCGTTGAGGGCGCGCACAGGTCCGGCCGGCCGCCGCAACAGTCCGAAATCAGATAGTTCAGCAGGCTTCGAACCCCGTCCTGTGAAACCGCATAACAGACAACGCGACTCTGGCGCCGCGCCCGGATCACACCGGCCCGGGCCAGGATGCCCAGATGCGTCGACATTGTCGTCGCAGGCGTGTCGAGGACCCGGGCGATTTCTCCCGACGACAGCCCCTCGTCCCCCCTGCTTACCAGCAACCGAAAGACCTTCAGCCGGGTGCCGTGAGCGATGGCGGACAGGCACTCAATGGCCTTTTGATCTTCCATATTACCAGTTTTCCAGAAATATGGTGATAACGTCAACCCGGGCTCAGGGGCACCTCATGGCACGCGGCACTGCATCAACAAGACCCGCGTGGCTGGTTGCGATCACCCTTGGCCTGACCGCCGTCTGTGGCGTCGAGGCCAGCGCGGCACAGGGGGCCCCGACGACCGCCCAACCCGCCGCCGACCCGGTTGGTTTCACAATACGGGGCGAGACACGGGTCCGCTACGAGACACTGGAGGGACAGTTCCGGGCGGGGGGATCCGGAGGTGATCAGGCCCTGGCGTTCAGGACCTTGCTTCTTGCAGAGGTGAACCGCGGCCCCATCGCGGCAGGCCTGGAGTTTCAGGACTCGCGCTCATACCTGGACGACGCAGGCACGCCCCTGTCGACCAGCATCGTCAATCCCCTCGACGTGCTTCAGGCCTATGTCCGCGTCGATCTGGACAATGTCCCGGGCCAGAAGACCGCATCCCTGAAGCTGGGGCGCCAGACGCTCGATATCGGCAGCCGTCGCGTGATCGAACGGGTCGAGATGGCCAATGTGATTTTCGCATACACGGGGGCCTATTGGCGCTCGGTGAATGCCGGGGGCGACGAACTCCACCTTGTCTATGTGTCACCGGTCGGTCGCCTTCCCGCCGATCGGGCATCACTCGGCGAGAATCTGCTTTCCGGGGATGAGGAGGAATGGGGCAGGCGCTTCTGGGGTATCCACTACCGCAGGGCCAATCTGCTCGGCACAGAGGTTCCGGGTGTCTGGGCCGAGGCCTTTCTGTATGGCCTCGACGAGCGCGACGAAGCAGACGTCCCGACGCCGAACCGGCACTATCTGCAGCCCGGAGTCCGCCTGTTTCGCGCGCCGGGCGTCGGGCGTCTCGATGGCGACCTCGAAGCCGCCTACCGGTTTGGAACCCGCCGACAGACGGCAGCGCCGACCGACACCCGCGATCTGGATGTCAGCGCCTCCATGCTTCACGCACACATCGGCTACACCTTCGATCGTCCGTGGCGGCCTCGTGTGTCAGTGGACTACGACTATGCCGGCGGGGATCGAAACCCGACCGACGGCGAGTACGGACAGTTCGAGCGCCTGTTCGGATCGCGACGGACGGACCTCGGCAACACCGGCATCTTTGGACCGCTCACGCCCGCAAATCTTTCCGCGCCTGGCGTGCGCATCGAGGCCTCCCCCAGTCAGAGACTGGATTTCCGACTGGCCTACAAGGCGGCCTTTCTGGCTCAGGGCCTGGATGCATGGGTGGTCGCCCGGGTTCAGGACAGCACCGGACAATCCGGTCGCTTCATAGGCCATACGCTCGACAGTCGGCTTCGCTTCTGGCTCTCCCCCGACAGGCTGCGCCTTGAGGTCGGGGCCTCCGCCCTGATCCCCGGCGGTTTCGCCCGGGAAGCGCCCAACGCCTCCGGCGAGGGCACCACCCTGTTCGGCTATGCCCAGATTACCCGGACGTTTTAGCCCCCCGCCCATGATCGAAGACTCCTGTGTGTTCGAGGGACCAACTGACGGACCCGAAATTGCTTGCTGATCCAGCCTCGCCCTCGCAAGGTTGGTCAGGGACATTGGGGGGCGTGGCGATGTTTGCAGCTATGGGCTTGGCTGCGGCGCTTGCGCTGACGCCAGCGGGCGTTGCGGCGCAAGAGACGGTCGACGGCATCAGACAACAAGACGCTTCAACAGGCGACCTCGTTGCGGGCACCCAGGATGTTGGGACTGCGCAGGCTATAGTCCCGGGGGCGACCAATTCTGATGCCGCTGAACATCCCGAAACCGCATCGACGGGGTCACGTTCATTGGCGCGACTTTCGCTCGTGATGATGGCCAACTGGGATTGTGGGACTTGGGCGGAAATGTCGAACGACACCCAAGCACAAGCTGATCATTGGCAGCGCGGCTATGAGGCCGGTCGAGGATTTGTGGACGGAGCCAAGGCCGGAAGGATATCGCGGGAGGATGTTAACGCGATTGTGCCGATGAACGTGTTGCTGACCCTGCAAGGGCCATCCACCGAATTCGTTCTCGGCCGACTTCACCATATGATCGCTTCTGACGCGCACGACGAGGTGTCAGCGAGAGATGAGAACGGAAACCGCCTTCCTACCGGAGCTTCTCCGTTGGCTCCGGAATTTTGGGACATGAAAGCTGCCCGGCTCTACCGTCAGGGCAACTGCGAAGCGCTCTTGGCGGAGAGGCCTGCATCGCGACCTTGAAAGACTGGGCCGCTGGGCCAGCCCTAGCACCGATGCGAACTGCGTCCACCTCGTCACCCGAAGCCGACACCCGTCAGCCCCCATTCCCCCCGCAGGCTCGCCCCGCTACCCTCCCCCGATGACCGACGACTCCTACGTCTTAGAGGGCCCGGCCGATGAACCGCCGGCGCCCGCGCGGGACAACAATCCACCGCAGACGGTGTCCGAACTGTCCTTCGCCCTCAAGCGCACGCTCGAGGACCGGTTCGGCCATGTCCGGCTGCGGGGCGAGATATCCAAGGTCAATCACCACGCCTCGGGCCATGTCTATCTGACGCTCAAGGACGACAAGGCGGCCATCGA
>CANMXH010000088.1 GCA_947501315.1 Caulobacteraceae bacterium
CCGGGCTCGGCATAGAAGCGTGCGTGCTCGGGGTGGAGCAGGGCGCGGGGTGAATGGTCGATGTCGAGCAGTACGACGTCATAGCGATCCCCGGGGGCTCGCGGCGTGTCGAACCAGCCGAAGAAGTCGCCGAGCCTGAGATGGCAGCGCGGCTCCTGTCCGAGACTTTCACCCAGCGGTACCAGCCCGGCCTCGTGCCATTCGATCACCGGGGCGAGGGCGTCGACGACATCGACTGACGTGACCCGGGTGTCGGCCAGCGCCGCGCGGGCCGTGTACCCCAGGCCCAGACCGCCCACGAGGACCCGCAATGGCCCTCCCTCTGCTGCCGCCAGGCCCCGGACGGCCAGTTCGGTCTCGCCCACCGTGAACAGGCTGGACATCAGATGCTCTTCGCCCAGTATGACCTCGATCACATCGGCGTCGATCGCTGCCACCCAGCGCCGCCGCAGGATCAGCGGCCCCATGGCGGTCGCGCGATAGTCCAGTTCCTCGATCAGCCGGCCCATGCCGCGCACGCCCCCCGGCCGGCGGTTACCCGGGCCGTCACCCCCGCACCAGCCTCAGGAACTCTTCCCGCGTCCGCGCATCGTCGCGAACCACGCCCAGCAGGGCGCTGGTGGTCAGGCTGGCACCCGGCACCTCGACGCCGCGGAGGGTCATGCAGCTGTGCTCGGCCTCGATGACCACGCCGACGCCCTGGGGCTTCAACACTTCCTCGATGGCATTGGCGATCTCGGAGGTCATCTTCTCCTGGATCTGCAGGCGGCGGGCATAGCCCCGGACCACCCGCGCCAGTTTGGAGATGCCGACCACCCGGTCGGTCGGCAGATAGCCGACATGGGCCACGCCCACGACCGGCAGCATGTGATGCTCACAGAAGCTGACGAAGCGGATGTCCTTCAGGACCACCAGCTGGTTATAGCCGCCGACCTCCTCGAAGGTCCGCTCAAGATAGGCCCGCGGGTCGACTTCATAGCCGGCGAAAAGCTCGCGATAGCTGCGCGCCACCCGCGCGGGTGTGTCCAGCAGCCCCTCCCGGTCGGGGGTGTCCCCCGCCCATTCGATCAGGGTGCGAACGGCGGCTTCGGCATCCGCCTGGGTGACGGCGGATCGGGGGGCGGACGGTGTTTTCATGCGGCCAGACATAGGGGGTCGAGGGTCGGGGGTCGAGGGTCGGACCCGAGGGACCGGAACCGGGGGGGGCGAACCCCTGTCGCACGCCTTTGGCCGCCCGGCCCGGACGGTCATCCGTGACCCGCCTCTTGCTAACGCGCCATTAACCACGCTCCCGGCATTTTCTGCCCGGTCTCCCGGGAGTATGATTTCAATGAGCGGCGCGGAAGTGATGGATGTGGGGCGCGACGCCCTCTGGCTGACGATCCAGCTGTGTGCGCCTGTCCTGCTGGTCGGTCTGGTCGTCGGCGTGGTGATCGGCCTGTTCCAGGCCCTGACCCAGATCCAGGAACAGACCCTGATCTATGCACCCAAGATCATTGCCATCTTCGTCAGCCTGCTGCTGTTCCTGCCGCTGATGGGAGCGCTTCTGGGCGGCTTCATGCGGACGATCGCGGCACGCATCGCCGGCATGTGATCGTCATGGGACACCTGTAGGTGGAACCTTGGGCGACATCGGAGCAGGTCTGGCAGGGCGCGCTGATCTTTTCCCGGATCGGTGCCGTACTGCTGATGCTGCCGGGCATCGGTGAAAGCTATGTGTCGCCACGCATCCGCCTGTCTCTGGCCCTCGCCGTCACGCTGGTCCTGTGGCCGGTGATCGCCGGTGCCCTGCCGGCCTTGCCCGCGACCGTGGGCGGCATGGCGGGATGGATCATCCGCGAGGTGATCGTCGGTCTCATGATCGGCGCGCTTCTGCGGTCTTTCCTGACCGCCCTGGCCACGGCGGGCGAGATTGTCGCCCTGCAGACCACCCTGGCCTTCGCCCAGACCGCCAGCCCGATGCAGGCCCAGCCGGGCTCGACCATCGGGGCCTTCCTGATGCTGCTCGGCACGGCCATGATTTTCGCGACCAATACCCATCATCTGTTCATTGCCGGACTGGTCGGATCCTATGAGCTGATCCCGCTTGCCGGGCCCCTGCTCACGGGGGACTTCGCCACCCTCGCGATCCGCACCCTGGGCGACGCCTTCATGCTGGGGGTTCAGTTGTCCGCCCCCCTGCTGGTCTTCGCCCTGATCTTCAACCTCGCCTCGGGTCTCGTCGGCCGGGTGATGCCGTCATTCCAGGTCTTCTTCGCCGCCGCCCCGCTCAGTATCCTGCTGGGCCTGTCGGTCTTCGCCCTCAGCCTCGGTGTCGTTGGAACGGTCTTCATCGACCGCTACCGCGCCCTGGCCAATGTCTTCGTCGGAGGCGCCGGTGGCTGATACGCCGGATCCCGACTCGAAGACAGAAGAGGCCTCCCCACGAAAACTTGAGGAGGCCCGCAAGAAGGGGGATGTTGCCAAGTCTCCCGACGTCGCCGCGGCCCTCTCCCTGGCCGGGGCAGCCGCCGTGGTATTGATGTCCGGCGGCTGGTTCGCCAGTTCCATGGCGCAACAGCTTCGGCCCTTCATCGCGGCTCCGCACACCATGCTGGGAGGTCTCGAGGCCGGAGCGGGCGTCGAGATCGGCATCATGGCCGTCTGGGCCATGGTGCCCTTTCTCGGAACGGTCATGCTGGCCACCATCATCGGCGGCGTCGGCGGCAATGTCGCCCAGTCCGGCCTCCTCTTTACGGCCGACAAGCTGAAACCGGACTGGTCGAAGGTGAATCCGCTCAAGGGCTTCCAACGGATCTTCGGGCCTGACGGCCTGGTCCAGTTCCTCAAGACCTTTCTCAAACTGCTGGCGGTCGGCCTGATCTGCTGGCTGGTGTTGAAGCCGCACGTGCGCGAACTGGAGAACATGGCTGCCATGCCGCCGGCCCTGATCCTGCCGGCGGCGCGCGACCTGGCTGTGGCCCTGATGATGTCGACGATCATCTTCCTGGCCTTTACCGCGGGCGCGGACTTCCTGTGGCAGCGATACCGCTTCGCCGAGCGGATGAAGATGACCAAGGAAGAGACCAAGGAAGACTACAAACAGTCCGAGGGTGACCCGCACATCAAGGCCAAGCTGCGCCAGATCCGGCACCAGCGCAGTCGCCAGCGGATGATGCAGAACGTGCCGGGAGCCACGGTCATCGTCACCAACCCGACGCACTATTCCGTCGCCCTGCGCTACGAGCCCGGCAAGGGTGATCCCGCCCCCATCTGTGTGGCCAAGGGTGTCGACGCCCTCGCCCTGCGGATTCGCGAGGTGGCGCGAGAGCACAACGTCCCGATCGTCGAGAACGTGCCCCTGGCGCGCGCCCTCTACGCCGCCGTCGATATCGATGAAACCATCCCGCGCGAGCATTTCGAAGCGGCCGCAAAAATCATCGGCTTCGTCATGCAGAAGCGCAAAAAACGGTGATTGACCAAAGGTCTTAACCCGGCATTTACCACGCGCCCGGCATTTTCTGCCTGGCGGGCGTCTTCAGGGACCCGTGAGTATTCGGGGCGGGACGCGTGGGCGGCTTCACGGCGGCGTTGCAGAGATTCGGAATCGGTCGGCTGACCGTGGTGCTGGGCGTTGCCGCCGGCGTCGCGGCCGTGCTGGTCGCCGTCATGCTGCGCATCGGCCAGGCTCCTGATGCCCTGCTGTACTCCAACCTCGACCTCCAGGAGGCGTCCGAGGTCACGACCGCTCTCGACGCCGCCGGGATCAAATACTCCTCCAAGGGAGACGGCTCGACCATCTTCGTCAGTCGCGATGAGGTGGGCGAGGCGCGCATGCTGGTTGCCGGCAAGGGGCTGGTGACTTCGGGCTCGGTCGGCTACGAAATTTTCGACAATCAGTCGGTGCTCGGCCAGACCGAGTTTCAGCAGAACCTCAACGAGAAACGCGCCCTCGAGGGCGAGCTGGCCCGCACCATCCTGACGATGCGCGGGATCAACTCGGCCCGGGTCATGATCGCCCTGCCGCGCCGCGAGCTGTTCCAGTCTGACGCGGCCGAACCGACCGCCTCGGTGGTTGTGGGTGTCACCGGCGGCCAGCTGACCGGTGCCCAGGTCCAGGCCATCCGCAATGTCGTCGCCTCTGCGGTGCCCAACATGAAGCCCGAGAAGGTCACCCTGACCGACACGTCCAACCGGACCCTGGCGGCCGGCTCGGACTCCGAGGGTTTCAGCGCCGCCTCGGCCCAGGACGCACAGGAGACGACCGAGGCCCGGTTGCAGACGCGGATCATGGATATCGTCGAGGGCGTCGTCGGCGTAGGCGGCGCGCGGGTCCAGGTCACGGCAGATATCGACCACAGCCGCTCCACCACCCAGGAGCAGCGCTACGATCCGGACGGCCAGGTGGTGCGCTCCACTGCGACCAACGGCACCGAGTCGACCGAGACGGAGCCCGCGGCGGAAGGCGGTGCCACTGCGACGAATAACATCCCTGGTGGCGCGCCACCGGAGGCCGCAATGGCCGGGTCACGCGACACGGCCAGCACCGAGACCACCAACTACGAGATCTCCAACACGACCACGACCACGGTGAAGGAGGCCGGCGAGATCAAGCGGCTGGCCGTTTCGGTCGCGGTGGACGGCCGTTGGACGCCCGCGGCCAATGGCGGGGCCCCGACCTATGCCCCCCGCACCCCGGCGGAAATCGCCCAGATCAAGACCCTGGTCGCCGCCGCCGTGGGTATTGATGAGGCCCGGGGTGACAAGATCGAGGTGCTCAACGCCCGGTTCAACCGCGACCTGGCCGTGGTCGGTGGCGAGGAGGCCACGTCGTCCCTGTTCAACTTCACCAAGGACGACATCATGCGCGGCGTGGAGCTGCTGGTGCTCCTGATCACCGGCCTGCTCCTGATCTTCTTCGTCCTGCGCCCCCTGCTGAAAACCGCGGGCGGGGTCGCAGGTGCAGGGGCCGGTCAGCTGCAGCTCGCCGGCGCGGGCGGCGGCGTGACCTCGCTGCAGACCGCCCTCATGGGGGGCGCTGACGGTGCCATGGCCCAATTGGGCGGGCCGTCCGAGATGGACCAGCGGCTCGACATCGCCCGGATCGAGGGTCAGGTGAAGGCCTCTTCGGTCAAGAAGGTCGCAGAGTTCGTCGAGAAACATCCTGACGAATCGGCCGCTATCCTGCGCAGCTGGATCCACGAAGCCTGATGGCGCGCGCGATTGGCAAAAAGGCGGTTGATGACGCCAAGAAGCTGACGGGGCCGGAGAAGGCTGCCGTCATCCTTCTGGCCCTCGGGGAGGACCATACCCGTCTGTGGCAAGCTCTGGACGAGGAGGAGATCAAGGAGGTCTCCCAGGCCATGTCGTCGCTGGGTACGGTCAGCAGCCAGGTCGTCGAGGACCTGCTGATCGAGTTTGTCTCGGGCATGAGCGGCTCCGGCGCGGTCATGGGCAGTTTCGACCAGACCCAGCGTCTGCTGGCCGCCTTCATGCCGAAGGACCGCGTCGAAGGCATGATGGAGGAGATCCGGGGCCCCGCTGGTCGCACCATGTGGGACAAGCTCGGCAATGTGAACGAGGCCGTCCTCGCCAACTATCTGAAGAATGAATACCCGCAGACCGTCGCTGTGGTGCTCTCGAAGGTAAAGCCGGAGCATGCTGCCCGGGTCCTGACCAGCCTGCCCGAGGATTTCGCGCTCGAATGCGTCCAGCGCATGCTGCGCATGGAGCCGGTCCAGCGCGAGATCCTCGACAAGATCGAACAGACCCTGCGCAATGAATTCATGTCGAACCTGGCGCGCACGTCGAAGCGCGACAGCCACGAGATGATGGCCGACATCTTCAACAGCTTTGACCGTCAGACCGAGGCCCGCTTCATCGGCGCGCTGGAGGAGCGCAACCGCGAGTCCGCCGAACGCATCCGGGCCCTGATGTTCGTGTTCGAGGACCTCGCCAAGCTGGATCCCGGCGGTGTTCAGACGCTGTTGCGCGGGGTCGAGAAGGATTCCCTCGGTCTGGCCATGAAGGGGGCCTCGGAATCCCTGCGCGAGCTGTTCTTCTCCAACATGTCCGAACGCGCCGCCAAGATCTTGCGCGAGGACATGGAGTCGATGGGTCCGGTTCGCCTCAAGGACGTCGATCAGGCCCAGATGGCCATGGTCCAGGTCGCCAAGGATCTCGCCGCAAAGGGCGATATCCTGCTGGTGGGCCAGGGTGGCGACGACGAGTTGATCTATTGACATGACCCCTCAGCCCCTCAGCACCCCTTTCGTTTTTGACACCGAGTTCGACGCCTCGGGCGAGGTCATCCGCGCCGCAGTCTTCCGTCCGATCAAGCGCGCCTATGGCCCTGCCGAGGTGGACGCCCTCGTCGCGCAGGCTCGCCTGGAGGCCCGCAATGCAGCCCTGGCCGAGGTCGAGAGCATCCAGGCCATGGCCCTGTCGACCATCGGCCAGGCACTGGCCGCTGCGGCCCCGGCCCTCGCCCAGGTGGCACAGCTGCATCGTGAGCAGGCCGCCGAGCTGGCCCTCACTGCCGCCCGCGTTGTGTCCGCTTCCGCTCTCGACCGTCACCCCGAGGCGCCCCTGCAAGCTGCAATCGAGGCGCTGTGCCAGGAGATCGACGCCTCGCCGCGGCTGGTGATCCGTACCGGCGACCTCACCGAAGCGACACATGCGCGGATCCAGCAGCTGTGCGCCGATGCCGGCTTCTCGGGCATTGTCGCCTTCCGCACCGAGCCCGCCATGGCACCGGCTGCCTTCCAGCTTGAATGGGCCGACGGCCGTGCCGCCTTCGACCCGGAAGAAGCCTTCGCCCGCATGCGTGAAGCCCTGAACTCCGCCCTGGCCGCCGAGGCCGGGCATGCCGAAAATCTATCCCCCGAAACCTCGACCGAAGGGAGGCCGTAATGGAATCTGACACCATGGCCCTGGAGGAGTTCCCGGACTCCGATGCGATCGCGGTCACCGATGATCCGTCCGACAAGACAGCCCAGGATCTCGCGCCTGTCTTCGACGTGCCGGTGAATATCTCGGCGGTCCTGGGCAAGGCCCATATGTCGGTGGCCCAGCTTCTCAAGCTGAACCGCGGCAGTGTGCTCGAGCTCGACCGCAAGGTCGGCGAGGCCATCGACATCTTCGTCAACAACCGGCTGGTCGCCCGCGGCGAGGTCGTCGTCGTCGAGGACCGGCTCGGCGTGACCATGACGGAAATCATCAAGACCGAGGACTCCGCCGCCTGATCGGTGGCCGGTTCGTGCGTAAAGATTAGAGGAGAAGACCGATGCGGCTTCTGGTAGTGGGCAGGCTCAGCGGACAGCTGGCGACGGCAGTGAAAATGGCCATGGCGCACGGCGCCAAGGTCAGCCATGTCGAGCGTGGCGATCAGGCGACGGAACAGCTCCGTCGAGGGCAGGGGGCCGACCTGCTTATGGTCGATTACCGCATCGACATCGCGGCCCTGATTGCGGCCAATGAGGCCGAGCGGATCCATGTCACCGTGGTGGCCTGCGGCGTTGACGCCGACGCCACGGATGCGGCCAATGCCATTCGCGCCGGGGCCAAGGAGTTCATACCCCTGCCGCCCGAGGCCGATCTCATCGCTGCGGTCCTGTCCGCCGTCGCCGATGACGATCGCCCGCTGATTTCCGCCGACCCGTCGATGAAGGCGGTCATCATGCTGGCCGATCAGGTCGCCCGCTCCGAGGCCTCGATCCTGATCACCGGCGAAAGCGGCGTCGGCAAGGAGGTGATGGCCCGTTACCTGCACAATGGTTCGAAACGCGCCGAACGCCCGTTCATCAGCGTCAACTGCGCCGCCATTCCCGACAATCTGCTGGAATCCGAGCTGTTCGGCCACGAGAAGGGGGCCTTCACCGGCGCCATGGCCCGCCGCATCGGCAAGTTCGAGGAGGCCGACGGCGGCACCCTGCTGCTCGACGAAATCTCCGAGATGGACGTCCGTCTGCAGGCCAAGCTGCTGCGCGCCATCCAGGAGCGGGTCATCGACCGCGTCGGCGGGACCAAGCCGGTGCCGGTCAACATCCGCATCATCGCCACCTCGAACCGCGATCTCGCCAAGTCGGTGGCCGAGGGAACCTTCCGCGAGGACCTGCTCTACCGCCTCAACGTCGTGAACCTGCGCCTTCCCGCCCTGCGCGAGCGGCCCGGCGACATCTCTGTGCTGGCTGACCATTTCGTCAGGAAATATGCCGCCGCCAACGGCGTGCCGGTGCGGCCGATCTCGCTCGATGCCCGCCGCGCCCTGGTCTCGCATCGCTGGAACGGCAACGTCCGCGAGCTGGAAAACGCCATGCACCGCGCCGTGCTGCTGGCGGTCGGCCCCGAGATCGACGTCGAGGCCATCCGCCTGCCCGACGGCCAGCCGCTCAGCGCCGGTGCCCACGGTGCCGCGGGCTATGACAGCCCCGCCGCCCGCGCTGCCCAGACCGCCGACGCCGTCACCCGCGCCCACGTCGGTCAGACGGTGGCGCAGATGGAGAAGGCGCTGATCCTTGACACCCTGTCGCACTGCCTCGGCAACCGCACCCATGCGGCCAACATCCTCGGCATCTCGATCCGTACCCTGCGCAACAAGCTGAACGAATACGCCGACGAGGGCACCCAGATCATCGCCCCCCAGTCCGGCATCGCCGCCCCTGGCTACGCGGCCGCCTGAGAGTGACCACGGGTGCGGATCGCAGAAGCGTCCTGACCGGCCCCTGCGCGCTCGCGCTCGCCGGGTGCGTGGAGGTGTCGGAAATCGGCGGCACCCGGGGCTCCATCGACGCCCGGCGCGAAGCGGTCATC
>CANMXH010000089.1 GCA_947501315.1 Caulobacteraceae bacterium
CGTTTTCCACGCGCCCTCCGGCTGGCGGCCCTTGCTTCGGGCCTTACCGGATCACCGCCGATGACATTGCTGCCGTCGGCGCGCGGCGGACATGAGACAGCGGCCCGCACAGGAAGCGCGCGGCGAGCAGGCGGGGGCCATCCATCGACCTCCGCAAGGACCCCCGAGGTATCCATCCCCCGGGCTTCATCGCTCGACCACAGCCCGCCGACATCGGGGCGCTGGATCCGACGCCCTCCCCACCGACGGGATGGACAGGAGTCTGGCACGGGTCCCGGCCATGATGGCTGGTGACGCTGTGTAATTTGAAAGGTGAGCGAAGTCAGGCGGTTGGCGGAACGGGATATGCTGGCAATTGGCGGATGGGTAGCAGTCCGTGTCTCCTCCCCGTTCGCGCAGCGAATGGGGAGGGGGACCATCCGAAGGATGGTGGAGGGGTGGGGAGGGGCAGTGCGGCCGGCGCCCCTCCACCCTCCTTCGCCTCTGCGAGGCTTCGGACGGTCCCCCTCCCCATCTGCGATGGGGAGGAGACGGGCAGTGCCGCCGATCCGGGTGGGGGACGCCGGCCTCGCATCGCCTGCACTCTTCCCCACTTCGGGAGAGGGCTGTCCGGAGCCCGGGTCATCTGCCTTGCGGGTGTTCCGGTCTACCGCTCTCAGATTCAGTGGCCGACAAGAACTGGTTAACCACGCTTGTTTAGGATGCGTTTGGTTCCGGCTTCCTATCGTCGTCCGGTTCCTGTCAGGAGACGTCCTCTCAAATGCCGCTCAAGCTGTCGCTGAAGCCCGGCGAGAAATTCGTCCTCAACGGCGCCGTCGTCCAGAATGGCGACCGGCGGGGCGTATTGATCCTGCAGAACAAGGCGTCGGTGCTGCGCGAGAAGGACATTCTCCAGCCCGAGGACGCCAACACCCCGGCCAAGCGCGTCTATTTCCCGGTCATGATGATGTATCTGGACGAGACCGCCGCGGCCAAGGTGTATGACGAGTTCGCCCTGCGGCTCGGCGAGTTCATGGGCGCGTCCCGCAATCCCGAAATTCTGGCGGCCTGCGTCGCGGCTTCGCGCCATGTGATGGCGCGCGAGCACTACAAGGCGCTGATGGCGGCGCGAAAACTCGTTGAGTATGAGGAAGGTCTGGCGAATGTCGCTTCAGGCGTACAAGACAGCGGCCGCGAGAGCTGAATCTCCGCGCGAGATGGAGTACCGGCTGTTCGGGGAAGTCACCCGGGCGCTGATGCACGCCTCGAGCCTTGATTCGACCGAGATCGCCGCGCGGATCGATGCGCTGGACTGGAACCGCCGGCTGTGGTCGACGCTCGCGACGGACTGTTCCAACAACGACAACGCCATGAATCCGGGGCTCAGGGCCCAGATCATCTCCATCAGCCTGTTCGTCAGCCGTCACTCCTCGGCGATCATGCGGGGCGAGGATGATTTCGAAACCCTGATCGATATCAACCGGATGGTCATGCAGGGGCTTGCCGGTCCCGGGCCGGGCGCGCAACAGGCCGCCTGACGCGCCGTCCTGCTTCAGCGAGCGCCGTTTCATCCCAACGGACACGACGCGACCCGGGCTGGAGTCCGGGAGGGGGATGAACCTGACAGCCGTCAGCGGGGCTGGACCCTTCGTCGACCCGGTTGGCGCGGGGTAGAAAGGTTCATCACAGCGAACACAACGAAGCCACAGCGGACACGACGGGACCGGGCGGTGGTCGCGTGTGTCGATCCCTTCTGGCATCGAAACGAGACAGGGGCGGCGTTGCCGCCGATCCTCCCGTCGACCAAAAATCGACCCTGAAGGAAGCGATCCGCGTTGGTGCCCGGGTCTCGATCCCGTCGTGTCCGCTGTGGCCTCGTTGTGCCCGCCGTGATGAACCCCTCTCGCTGGACGCCCGTCAACTGAAGCGCCGACGGCTCTAGAACAGGCCGGTGACCCACTGGATGCTCGGCCCAAGCGCCAGGCTGACCAGCTCCCAGGCCATCCAGATGAACAGGCAGACTCCGGCCACGCCGGCCCAGCCGATCAGCACCACGATGCCGTCGCGCTGCATCAGTCCGAATCCGAACGTGTAAATGATCAGGGCGGGGACCAGGTTTCCTCCCCAGATCGGCAGCACCAGAATGCAGGACAGCAGGACGGTGACGATGCCGATCAGTACTTCCGAGACCGGGCTGGTCATCGCCGGCAGCCGGGGTCTGGACAGGCGCTCGACCTGTTTGAAGCGGACGAGCACCTTTTTCACGCCGTTGCGATAGGTTTCGCGCTCGATCGCGCGCCGTAACGCCCAGCGCGGCAGCCAGAGCTGCTCCTGCCGAATCGTGAGTTGCAGGCCCATCAGCAGCAGGGGAGCCCCAAGGATCGTCGTCGTTCCGGGGATGATGCCTATGGCGATGTTGAGCAGGCCGAAGAACAGCATCAGGGCCCCGAAGCCGCGCTCGCCGAAGGCGTTCACCAGCTCACCGAGATAGAGCTTCGGGTCGTCCTTGAGGCCGATGTCCTCGATAACCCGGGAGAAGGTCCGGCTGTCGCTGTGATAGTCGTAGTCGGGCATCGGCGACGGGGGTCCGGGGCGAGGATGACGCGATCTAGGCCGTTAGATGGACGCGCGCCACTTAACAAACGTCAATCCTGGCGGTGCGGTGCCTAGCCGCCCAGCAATTCCCGCCCGATCAGAAACCGCCGGATTTCGTTGGTGCCGGCACCGATGTCGTAAAGCTTGGCGTCGCGGACCAGCCGCTCCACGGGCCATTCCTTCGTATAGCCCGCGCCGCCGAGCGCCTGGACGGCCTCGAGGCTGACTTTCACGGCATTCTCGGAGGCCAGCAGGATGGCCCCGGCGGCGTCATAGCGGGTGGTCTTGCCCTCGTCGCAGGCCCGGGCCACGGCATAGACATAGGCGCGGGCGCTGTTCAGGGCGACATACATGTCGGCGACCTTGGCCTGCATCAGCTGGAACGATCCGATGGCCTTGCCGAACTGTTTGCGCTCGCGGACATAGGGCAGAACCACGTCGAGCGCCGCCTGCATAATGCCCAGCGGTCCGGCCGCCAGCACGGCGCGCTCATAGTCGAGGCCGCTCATCAGCACGCCGGCACCGCCGCCGACGGGTCCCATGACGTTCTCTTCCGGGACCTCGCAGTCCTCGAACACCAGTTCGGCGGTGTCAGAGCCGCGCATACCCATCTTGTCCAGCTTCTTCGATACGCTGAAGCCCTTCATGCCCTTCTCAATCAGGAAGGCGGTGACGCCGCCGTTGCCTTCGCCGGTGCGGGCATAGACCACCAGGGTCTCGGCATGCGGCGCGTTGGTGATCCAGAATTTGGTGCCGTTCAGGATGTAGCGGTCGCCCTGTTTCACGGCCTGGGTCCGCATCGACATGACGTCTGAGCCGGAACCGACTTCCGACATGGCCAGCGAGCCAACGTGTTCGCCCGAGATCAGGCCGGGCAGGTATTTCTGCTTCTGGGCTTCGGTGCCCCAGCGGCGGATCTGGTTGACGCACAGGTTGGAGTGGGCCCCGTAGGCCAGGCCGATCGAGGCGGAGGCGCGGGAGACCTCCTCCATGGCCACGACGTGTTCGAGATAGCCGAGGCCGAGGCCGCCGTACTCTTCCTCGACGGTGATGCCGTGCAGGCCGAGTGCGCCCATCTCGGGCCAGAGCTCGCGCTTGAAGGCATTGGTCTCGTCGATCTCGGCGGCCAGAGGGGCCAGACGGTCGGTCGCCCAGCGGGCGGTGGTCTCGCGGATCATGTCGGCGTTTTCGCCGAGGCCGAATTCCATGGATTGGGGGGCGTTGGGAATGCTCATGGGCGCGGAGGTAGCACCATTCCTCCCCCCGAGTGAAGCGAGAGGGGGAGGGGGACCGCGAAGCGGTGGAGGGGGCCGGTCCGTGCGCCGGCGGATGAGGCAACGGCCCCTCCACCATGCTTCGCATGGTCCCCCTCCGCCGACGGGGGAGGAATATCAGTCCGGCTTGCCCCAGCGCACATAGAGGTTCCAGGACGACACGCCGACGCAGATGATCCCGATCAGGGCAAGGGCCCAGGCGATGACGGTTGTCTCGCCCATCGGCGATGGCTGTTCCACGGCCAGACGGAAGGCAGCGGCCGAGGCACCGCAGGCTGCCAGGCCCACACCACCCATGATCAGAAAGGCACCGGTCTCGCTCCAGTCGAAGCGGCGCGGTCCCGCGGGTTCGACCTCGTGGCGCAGGACCGACAGGGTCGGCTCGTCCTCGAACAGGACGGATTCCGCGTCGACCGGCTCCGGTGCGCGCTGGTCCGATGGCCAGACCGGCCGCTCGGCCTCGATGAAGTCAGCCTCGGTGGCCGGGGTCAGGACCAGTTCGGCGTCCATCGCGGGAAACGGCGAGGGCAGGGGGGCGGCAGACACCAGCGGTGTGACAGGAACGATGGACGCGGGCTCAGGCGCAGAAGCCGATGCAGGCTCGGGCTCGGGCTCGGGCTCAGGCTCCGGCTCCGGCTCGGCCGCAGGCTCCGGCTCGGGCTGAGGTTCGGGCTCGGCGGCGGGTAGCGCCACCTGTGGCTCGGCCGGGAAGACGGGCGACAAGACCGGTTCTTCCGTAGCAAAACCCGGCAGGGGGCCGATGATGGCTGCGGCGTAGGGGGAATAGCGGTCCAGATTGACCCGTTTGACCGCTTCCGTAGCCTGGACGACCGGAGGTTCAGGGGGGGGCGCCGCGGGCGGGGGGGCCGGATCCGGTTCGGCCGCCTCCGGCTCGGCCTGCGTCAGGGGCTCGGGCCCGGCGGGGATGCCGACCGGTGCTATGGGAAGGGGGGCGGCCAGCAAGGCTGCGAGGGTGACCGGTGAGGACGGGTCAGCAACGAACAGGGCCCGTTCGGCCGAGCGGCGGCGCAGGCGTGCGTCCGCGGAGATGTCTTCCGGCCACCCGATCAGGGCGTCTGCCGCCTGGATGGCGTGACCCTCGTTGAACCTCTGAAGGACATCGGACGCGAGGAACCGGTCCACACCGACCGAGATGGCGAAGCTGGCCAGAGCGTCAAATTGATGCTGGTTCAGCGGGCTGTGAACCTCTTCGTTCAGCGCCTTCACCACCGGCATGAGATCATACCGGAGCAGCAGTTCCGCATCGGCCTCGGCGACGGTCAGCCCCTCGCGAGCCGAGGCGATATGGCCATAGCCGATGACCCAGCGGCCGTCCTCCCGCTGCGTGGCACGCGGACGAAAGCCCTCAAAGCTCTTGATGAGCACGATCCCTTCGCGGGAGACCTTCAGACGGGTTGTGGGCGTTTCGGACACGGATTGACCCAAATCGAGACGGGCGCGCTCGCCCGACCGGGGAACCAGCAAGGGACGCGCCGTTCTACAGCAGGACGAGGGTGGCGAGACCGAGGAAGATCAGGAAGCCGAAGAAATCCGTCGTCGCCGTCACGAAGACGGCGGAGGATACGGCCGGGTCAAACTTCAGCCGTGACAGGGTCAGGGGCGTCAGGACCCCGACTGTGGCGGCAACCAGCAGGTTCAGCACCATGGCCATGCCGATGACTGCGCCGATGCGCCAGTCCCGGAACCAGAGGCCGGCGGCCGTGCCGATCAGCGGGGCCAGCACCAGACCGTTGGCCAGACCCACAGCCAGCTCGCGGCGGAAGGTGCGGGCGGCGTTGGAGCTGTTCAGCTCACGCGTCGCCAGGGCGCGAACGGTCACGGTCAGGGCCTGGGTACCGGCATTGCCGCCGATAGCCGAAACGATGGGCAAGAGGATTACCAGGGCGACGATCTGGGCGATCGTGACCTCGAACCAGGAGATGACGATCGAGCCGAGCACGGCGGTGCCGAGATTGACCGCCAGCCAGGGCACGCGGCCGCGCACGATCTCGGACACGGACGAGCCGCGGTCCTCGTCGGACACACCCGCGAGGCGCAGGATGTCCTCGCGGTTCTCTTCCTGGATGATGTTGACGATGTCATCGACGGTGATCTGACCGACCAGCCGGCCCGCCGCATCGACGACGGGGGCCGAGATCAGGTGATATTTCTCGAAGATGTAGGCGACTTCTTCCTGATCCTGGTCGACGGCGATCGCATTGATCGGCTCCATCAGGTCGACGAGGGCCGTCGTGCGTGGCGCGCGCAGCAGGCCGCTGACCGACAGGCCGCCGACCGGCTTGTTGGAGGGATCCACGACATAGATGTCGAAGAACAGCTCCGGCAGGTCCTCGCCCTGTTTGCGGATGTGATCGATGGTATCGCCGACGTTCCAGAACGACGGCGCGGCCATGACCTCGCGCTGCATCAGGCGGCCGGCGGAGTCCTCATCGTAGCGCAGCGAGCTCTCGATCGCGGCGCGATCGACCTCGGGCATGGCGGCCAGCACCTTTTCGCGCTGATCGTCTTCCAGGTCCTCGACCACCAGGGCGGCGTCGTCGGAGTCCAGCTCCTGCAGGGCCTCGGCGAGGGTCAGGTGCGGGACGCGCTCCAGGACCTCTTCGCGGATATTGTCGTCGAGTTCGGGCAGGGTTTCCGCCAGGAGGTCGGGCGGAAGCCACAGCACGACGACAGCGCGGTGCTCGGTGGTCAGGAAACCCATCAGATCGGCGACGTCTGCGGGGTGCAGGTCCTCGAGCAGCGAACGCAGCTTCAGCCCGTCCCCGTCGTCAGAGGCGTCGACAACCTTTTCGACGAAGGCCGCAGTGAGGACGTAGTCCTCGTCGAGGGCGAGGTTATCGCTTTCGATCCGGGAGGCGACGGGCAGGGGGGCGTCTGCGGTTTTGCTCACGCTCGGCCTCCCCTGTTTTCAGATCAGCTGTCGCCGATGTTTCGCCCTGTCAAATCAGATGGTGCGGTCGAGAAGACTCGAACTTCCACTCCGGTTAGGGAACAGCGACCTCAACGCTGCGCGTCTACCAATTCCGCCACGACCGCTCGCATCGGAGGGGGGCTGATAGCGGAGGTCGGCCTGGAAGGGAAGGGGTTGTCTGAGTGGTGAGTGATTAGTGGTTAGTGGCTGCTGCTTCATCGCTTTGGGGCCGCGCCCGACCAACGATATCCGGCACAGCAATCACTAACCACTAACCACCAATCACCCTCAGGCCGAGCCGGCCATGAAGTCATAGACATCGGCGGCCCGGGTGACCGTGATGGCGATGCGGTCCTCACGAATTTCGATCTCGCCGCGCGCGACCGGATGGTTGTTGGCGAGAATCCAGACCTCGTCCGTTTCCGAGGCGTTGAGCGGGATCACGGCTCCGCGGCCCATCTTCAGCAGCTGGTTCATGGGCAGCACGCATCGCCCCAGGATGACCGAGATCTCGACTTCGACGGCTTCGATCTGGCTCAAGGGGGACTCGAATACTGGCTGTGATTTGGCGGTCTGGACTTGCATGGTGCTTCCGCCGTCCACATTGGAGCCGTCATGCTTTCCCAAGCCTTAAGCGACGCGATGGAAAAACTGATTCGCGCTGATGGCCGCCCGGCCGAATGGGCGGTCTCGGAAGGCTATGTCGCCTATGACGCGGCGGTGGCAGTGATGGAGGCCCGGGCGGCGGCGATCGCGGCGGGCGAGGCCGGTGAACTGGTCTGGCTGCTCGAGCATCCGCCCCTCTACACGGCGGGGGTCTCGTCGAAGGACGGCGACCTGCTGGATGCGGCCCGGTTCCCGGTTCATCGCAGCGGCCGGGGCGGGCAGTTCACCTATCACGGGCCGGGCCAGCGGGTGGTCTATGTGATGCTGGACCTGAACCAGCGCGGCAAGGACGTGCGGACCTTTGTGCGCGGGCTGGAGCAGTGGATCATCGGCGCCCTGGCCGAGTTCGGCGTACCGGCCGATGTGCGTGAGGGCCGGGTCGGGGTCTGGGTCGTCCCGGATAGCCGCTCCGCGACTTCCGGGATGACAAGCAGTGGCGCGGTCCGGGAAGCCAAAATCGCCGCCATCGGCGTCAAGGTCCGCAAATGGGTCAGCTTCCACGGCATCAGCCTGAATGTGGAGCCGGAGCTGGACCATTTCACAGGGATCGTGCCGTGCGGGATTGCCGAGCACGGGGTGACCAGCCTGGTCGATCTGGGCGTGCCCGCGACCATGGACGAGGCGGATGAGGCGCTGCGGGTCAGTTTCGGACGGGTGTTCGGGCAGACGGTAGCCGGCGCGGGGCCGGTGTGAAGTCCATCCAGCTGGATCCACGTCGCGTCTCTCGACTGGCAATACGGTCGTACGGGTCAGAAGTAGCCGCGTCCGCCCCATCGCGCGGCCCTCTTTGAGCCGGCGCATGACTCCGTTCCACATGGTGCTGGCCAACAAACTCGTCGCCAACATCACCAACTATACCGTCTGGTTCGCCCTGACCTTCCGGGTGTTTCTGGTGACACGATCGATGTTCGCGAGCGGGATGATCGCCGGTGTCTATCTGGTGCGGGCTCGGAACTCGGACCATGACCGGCGGCTGTCGGAGGCCTACTCGAAGGGGGCGGCGGCCGGGTAGGCGCGCGTTCGGTCAGAAGCCAGAAACAGAAAAAGGCCAGCCTGGCGGCTGGCCTTTGCTTTGGCCCCTTTCGGGGCGTGGACCTTGCGATCCGGCGGCCGAAGCCGTTGAAGAAAAATATCGGTTCGGGCTCCGAAATCAAGCGGGATCGGCGCGACAGCCGACAC